>CANOFK010000107.1 GCA_947565265.1 uncultured Clostridia bacterium
GATGGTTGTTTCTGGGTAAAAAGACGGCGTTTTCGATTTTTCAAACAAGCCCTAGGGTGACGGACGGCCTGATGGGGAACTTTGACGATGTGGAGGCCAGGGTACATGACCACGCCTTTGAAAACTTCCTGCTTGCCGGTGTGGAGGCCTATGCGGCCGGGGCCCTGCAAGGCTATGACAAGGGCCTTGCAGTATGCGCCTTGAAAGCCGCCAGGGAGGACTTTGGGTTTGCGGAGAAGAAATTCGCCCTGGCCGGCGTAGACCCGGCCCATATGTATGAACATACCTATAACAGCGGGCTGTCCCAGTATTATGCGGTAATGGTTTGGGCAGCGAGCTGCCTGTTTGAAGTGACTGAAGAGGACGGCTATGCCAAGACGGCCCGGCAATACGCCGGTAAGCTGCTCGCCTGCCAGGAGCAGGGGCAGGCGGGGATAGGGTTGACCGGCTTTTTCTACCGGGACGAGAGCCACCAAACCATCGTACACTTTAACCATCAGGCGCGGGAACATCAATTTATGCAGGCATTGGAGGCAATATGCCGTACCCAGCCGACGGCAGAGGAGCGACCCCTTTGGGAAGCTGCCATGGAACGATACGGGGGGTATCTCAAGGCCATTGCGGGAAACACCGCGCCCTACGGGATGTTGCCGGCCGGGGTACATAAGCGGGACGAATGGCAGGATCGGGAACTCTTCCCGTACCTGCACGTGACGTGCGATTATGACCGGGAGCGGGAAAACTACCGGGAGCAGTTGGCGGCGGGTACGCCTGTGGGGGAAGGCTATGTGCTGCGGAACTTCCCTGTGTGGTTTTCCTTCCGGGGGAACGGGGCCGTGTTGCTTTCTATGGGCAAAGCGGCGGGGATTGTGGGGAGATACTGCAAAGACCCGGACCTGACCCAGATGGCGAAGGAGCAGCTTTACTGGATGTGGGGCAAGAACCCGTTTGGCCAGTCGCTGGTATACGGGATGGGCAGGAATTACTGCCGGCAATATGCCGTGCTTACCGGGGAAAGCGTGGGTGAAGTGCCGGTGGGTGTGGAAACCCTGGGCAACGGGGACTTACCCTATTGGCCGCAAAACAACAACGCTGCCTTCCGGGAGGTATGGGTGGGGGCTGCCTGCCGGTACTTGCAGGTATGCGCGGAACTACATGAGGAGGATGGGGGATGAACCGGTTGGAATATCAGGAACTACGGGGGGCGCCGGCCGGGAAACGCCAATGCCCGGCGGGCGTTTGGAAAGTTTACCAGGCCGTGGCCCGAAGGCATGGGGGCGGCGGTTTCGAGGGAGGATTAGACAGTGACTTGTGAAACGACCTATATCGGTGTGGATTTGGGCGGCACCAGCTTGAAATTGGCAGAAGTGGACCGGGCAGGGAAATTGCTCCGCCAGTGCTGCTGCCCTTCCGGGAGGCTGGGCCATCAGGAGGCGTGGGCAAGTATTTCCCGTGCGTTGGACCGGTTCCTGCCGGGGGCGTACGGCACGCCTGTGGCCATTGGGCTGGGGCTGGTGGGCCGGGTGGACGGGGAGCGGGGGCTGTGGTTGGAGATCGACCACGACCGGCCCGGCGAGCTTGCGCTACGGAGCATATTGGAGAGCAAATACGGCCTGCCCTGCTTTATGGACAATGACGTGCGCAGCGCTGCCAGGGCGGAGTGGCTGTTCGGCAAGGGGAGGGGGCTGGAAAACTGGGTGTATATCAATGTGGGGACCGGGATTGCCGCGGCAACCTTTACCGGCGGCAGGCTGATAGCCGGGGGGCACTGTAACGCCGGGGAGGTAGGGCACTCTGCGTCGGGGATAGGGTTCCATGCCCCCTGTGCCTGCGGGCGCCCGGACTGTGTGGAACCAGTGGCCTCCGGCCTGGGCTTTGACACCAGCGCCCGGATTCTGGCAGCGGATTACCCCGGCACCTGCCTGCCTATCCCGGCGGGAGGGCGGGTCAGCCCGGAGGCGGTGTTCTCCCTGTACGGCAGCGACCCGCTTTGCCGGAGATTGGCAGATAACGCGGCCCAGGCGCTGGCGAACCTTATCATGAACCTGGTACGGTTCTGCGACCCGGAGGCGGTTATTTTGGGGGGCGGGGTGATGACGGGCGGTTTCCTATATGAAAAAATGTTGGAAAGGCTGCACCCCTACACGGTGCGGTATGTGACCGGGGGCGTGGTGCTGACAGGGCTTACCCCCCAAACGGTGGGCCTGCTGGGCGCCTGTGCCAACGGGATTTGTGGAATGGAGGAGAAACGATGGAGATCATTATTTCGAAAAACGAGCGGGCATTTGATGTGATGGCCGCCTGGGAGATCATTGGGCAGATCATGAAAAAGCCGGATTCAGTTATTGGACTTTCCACCGGGCAGACCACCAAAAATATGCACGGGATTGTCAGCGACGTATACCGCCAGTACCCCTTTGATACCAGCGGCGTGACCCTGTTCAATGTGGATGAACTGACCAACCTTCCCCGGTCTTACGCAGGCTGCTGCTATACCATGATTTGGGAGCAGATTGCCGGCCCTTTGGGCATCCCGGCGGAGCGGTTTATCATGCCCAACACCATGGCGGCGGATTACCCGGCGGAGTGCCGGGCTTTTCAGGCGGCCCTGGAGAGCCGGGGCGGGATCGACCTGCAAATGCTGGGGCTGGGCTATAACGGCCATATCGGCATCAACCAGCCCGGCACGCCCTTTGCCAGTGAAACCTGGGTATCCCCCATGGATCCGGTGTTTGAGGCGCGGGTGCGCCGGGAAACAGGGGTGGGGCCGGCGCATACATTGGGGGGGCTGACTTTGGGCATCCGCACCATTATGCACGCCAGAAAGATCATGCTGGTGGCAAAGGGCGCGCATAAGGCGGAAATGGTGCGGCAAATGCTGCGGGGGCCGGTGACGGAGGATATCCCGGCGTCGGTTTTGCAACTGCACCCTAATTGCACCTTTTTGCTGGACGCGGATGCAGCCGAATATGTGAAAGATATGGCGTGAGGATAAAATATGCTGAAAATCGGTTTTGCGGACTATTATCTCGACAACTGGCACGCCAACCATTATCCTTAGTTCTTAAGGGAGGCGGCCGCCCGGTGGGGGCACGACGTGCAAATCACCCAGGCCTTTGGCATATGGGACCGGCCCCCGGCAGGCGGCGTTGACACGGGCCGGTGGTGCCGGGAGAGGAACATTGCCCCTGCCGGGAGCATGGAGGAACTGGTTGACAGGGTGGATGCCGTGATGGTTATTGCGGCGGATGATTCCGCCTGGCATGAACAGGTGGCGGAACTGCCCCTGAAAAGCGGCAAGCCGGTGTTTGTGGATAAGACCTTTGCCCACAATTTGGAGGCGGGGAAACGGATGTTCGCGCTGGCGGAGGAGCACAAAACGCCAGTATTCTCCTCCTCTGCCCAGCGGTATTGCCAGGATATCCTGGACTGGCAGAAGGAGCACCCAAGTTGGCGCAGCCAGGTTGGACGGCCCCGGTTTGTTTCTACCGTGGGGCCGCACTCCCTAGACCATTACGCGGTGCACCAGTTGGAGCCCATTGTGGCGCTGATGGGCGTTGGCGTAAAGCGGTTGAAGGCGTTTGCGGTGGGGAGCCAGGTGACGCAACTGATCCTTGACTATGGGGACGGGAGATTGGCAAGCTTTACGCAGAGCCCGCAGCCTTACGCGGAGTTCAACTTTATGGTTTCTGACGGAGAAACAGGGAAACGGCTGGTGAGCGATGACGGGAACTTCTACCACAATCTGATGAAGGCCATTCTGGATTTCTTTGTACATGGGATATGCCCGGTGGCAAAGGAAGAAACCCTGGAGATTCTGGCAATGATTGATACGGCCCGGAAAGCCAGGCGGCAGCCGGACGTCTGGTTCCCCGTTACCTATTGAGGGGCGGTTGGAGAAACGGCATGGGTGGGGGAATGCCGTCTTTATTATGCCGGACGGGGCTTAAGCGATAGCGCCCCTTGTTTACTGACGGGAACCCAAGCCGCGATCATCTGGTCATAGCCCTTCCCGACGGAGGCATAGTCTGCCAGCCGCAGTTGGCGGCCGTTTTGCAGCGCGATGGTAAAGGCCTGCTGGGCCTCAAAAGGCACCTCCGTAAGGGGGAGAGGCTGGGGGTCAAGGGGGGTGCTGAGGTCTAAGGGGGCGGACAGGCTGTTCTGGGGGAACTCCGCAGAAACTGCCAGCACCACCGGCCCACGGACAAACGCCAGGGAGGGCGGGAGTTTGCCGCTGCCCTCCCCCAACTGCCAGGAGCAGGCAGCCTCCACAGCCATGGGGAGGCGCAGGCAGATCCTGTCCCCGCTATGCCAGAGCCGTTCCAGCCGCAGCCAACCAGAGGCGGCTGGGACGGCTTTCCCGTTTACCTGGGCCTTGGGGGCAGCGCACCAGTTGGGGACGCGCAAAGCCAATTCAAATGGTTCCGGTTCATCCAGGGACAAATCCAGGGTTATGGACTCGCCCACAGGATAGGTTGTATCCATGCGAATGCCCAGCCGGTTGCCCTGGGGCGTGGAGAGGCACAGGGCGCCGGGGAAGTACAGGTTTACCGCCACACCTTGCCGGCTGTGGAAAGCGCTTGACTGGGCCGCGGCGCCCAGACCGGCCGCGCCGATGGCCGCGCAGCAGCCGTAAATGGTGTTGTCTGCTATAACCATGCGCCCGCCTACCGCCTGCCCACGGAAATCTGCCCGCAGGGGGCTGTAGCTGTCAAAGGGTAGCCAGCCGTGGGGAGAGAGGGGGTCATGGGAAACCTTACGGGTGTTGACGGCGCCCAGAAGGGCGTTATACAAAGAGCGCTCCATGGCATCGCCAAAAACAGGGTCGCCGGTAAAGCAGAGCACTTGGCCGCAGAGTTTCATCCAGGTTACTGTGACACAGGTTTCCTGCATAATGCCGGTGTAATGGGGGTCGGCCTGGCCCAGCCGGGCGTGGTCGAAGAGTTCGTGGGTGCACCCGGCGCTGCCGATGATGGTGATATCGGAGGCCAGCACCTGCCGGGTAAAGTTCACCACAGCCCGGCCCCACTTTTGCTCTCCGCTGGCCCGGACATATTCCAGTAGGCCCTCAAAACAGGACATCATCTCGTATGCTTTGGTAACCGGGTACTGCCAGGGGGCCAGCTTGTCTTCCAGGGCCAGTTAAAAGATATTGGCCGAC
>CANOFK010000108.1 GCA_947565265.1 uncultured Clostridia bacterium
ATTAGAGGAAGGGGGACGAGCCCAATGAAAATCAGCAGGAAAGATTTTTTGACTGAACTTTGGCGCATTGCGGTACTGGTGCTGGTGAACATCATGGTGATTGCCATGCTCAGCGACCCGGGGGCCCAGGCGCTTTCTAAATATGGTTCTACAGGCGGGGAAGTTACCCAGATACAGCAGCGGCTGAACGAGCTGGGCTACCAGGCCGGTACCGCCGACGGGATCTTCGGCACCCGCACCAAGAACGCGGTGATTGCTTTTCAGCGGGACTATGGGCTGGACGACGACGGCATTGTGGGGCCTAAGACCCTGGAGGCCCTGGGCCTTACCGGCGGCGGGGGTTCCGGCGGGGGCGGGTGCAATGGGTTTTCTGAGGGGGACGTGCAACTGCTGGCTTCTATTATCTCTGCCGAGGCCAGGGGCGAGCCCTACCAGGGGCAGGTGGCTGTGGGCGCGGTGGTGATGAACCGGATTGCCCACCCCTCTTTCCCCAATACCCTTTCCGGGGTGATCTACCAGCAGGGGGCCTTCTCCTGCCTATATGACGGGGGCATCAACGCACCGGTGGCCGACTCGGCCTATACCGCCGCCCGCGAAGCCATGAACGGCAGCGACCCTACCGGCGGTGCGGTGTACTACTATAATCCTGCCAAAACCACCAACAAGTGGATTTGGTCCCGGCAGGTGGTGGCGGTGATTGGGGCCCACCGGTTTGCCATTTAAGGCGTCCGGGGAGGCGGAACCGGAGAGAATGCACGCGGCGCGTTTTTCATCAGGTATACAATACAAAAGGGAAATAGTAAAAGATGCAGCCCTCCTTCCGGCCGGGAAGGGGGGCTGCATGGTTTTTTACCTAGGGCGGGGCTTACCCGGCGGCCGGGACGTTACGCCCCTTTCTCGGTTACGGGGAGCCAGATGAAACTTTCGTAGTCCGGGCCGCTCTCCCCTTCGCTGTACATTTCCAGGTTGATGGGGAAAGCCACCTCGTAGCGGGCGTTGCCCGGCAGCCACTCCTGGAAGATTTGGGTATTGAGGCTTTGCAGGGCGCCGGGCATGGGGCCCACGGCCCGGAACATGGCCCAGGTGGCGGCGGGTATCTCCACAACCTCCAGGCCATCTGGCACCGGGCGGCCGTCGTAGTAGCCCGCCACCAGGTAGGAGAAGGTATCGGGGTTGGTTGTCCCCTCTATGCAGGCGGCGAACATACCGATCTTACACTGGGCGATGGCCTGTTCCAGCTCTGTTTCCGGGGGCTTGCCCTTACACAGGGGGCCCAGATGCTTTTGGGTGACCTCCTCCCAGAACGCCGGGCACAGTCGGTAGCCCTGGTCCATGGGGATCTCCCGCTTGAAACCGACCAGTTGGAAATTTTCCTTTTTCTCTATGGTGTAGTCCACGTCTTTTCCTCCTTGTATGCTGATTTTCAGTTTGAGGGGCAGGAAGGGCCGGATGGACAGGCGCTCCCGCTTTACCTGGGCCGGGGAGAACCCGTGGAATCGGGTGAAGGCTTTGGTAAAGCTTTCGGGGGTCTGGTAGCAGTAGCGGTAGGCAATGTCAATGACCTTGCCCTCGCCGGCCAGCAGGTCCAGGGCGGCCAGGTACAGCCGGCGGCAGCGCAGGTACTCCCCCAGGCTGTAGCCGGTTATGATTTGGAAACCCTTTTGCAGGTAGAAGGGGGACAGGTGCACCGCCTGGGCCACCTGGGCAGGGGTGACGGGCTCCTGCATATGCTGTGCCATATAGTCGATGGCCCCCCGTAAGCTTTTGAGCCAGTCCATGTTTGTAACCCTCCTTTTGCACGGGTGGGCCTTGCCCACGCCTGTTTCCATCTGTCTACGTCTTTCCGTAGCTTGATAGAGATAATGATAGCATAGCTACAAGCCGCTTTGCGTCTTGCCAAATCGCCAAGGCGATTTCTAAAACTTGCCCTGCGAGTTTTAGCTCTACTAAAATATCCTACGGATAGTATAGCATACCCACGGCGGTGCGTCCTGTCTTTTCCTGCGCGGTTTTGTCCGGGTGCGGTTATGGCCTCAGGCGCCGGCCCGCTGCCGGGAGGACAGGGCGAACACGGCGAAGCTAAGCAGGTACAGGGCACTTACGGTCAGGTAGAAAGGCTTGGCGCCGATGGCGTCAAAGAGCACGCCCCCGGCCAGGTTGCCCAAAATGCCCGCCACCGAGGCCACGGAGGTGAAAAATGCCTGGGCACTGGCCCGCAGGTGGCTGGGGGCCAACTCGTAAACATAGTTGAGGGTGGAGCCCAGAAAAAGGCCGTTGCCCAAACCGAAAAAGGTGCAGAAGAACAGCATGGCCGGCAGGGAGTTGGCAAAGAGGCCAAAACCTACGCTCTCCAAGCTGATGAGCAGCACGGCCCCCAGCACCATGAACTTGAGGGAAAAGCGCTTGCGCAGCCGCACCATCAGCAGCAGGAAGGGGATCTCCAAAAGGGCCCGGTAGGCCAGGATGACCCCGTACTGCTGGGCGTCGACCCCAATGCCCTCCATAAAATAGGTGATAAAGTTGCAGTCGCAGGCGGAGGCGGTATAGTAGAGGAAACCAAATACCAGGAAGGCCGTGTAGGCCCGGTTCTGAAAGAGTTCCCCCAAGTTTAGGGATTTTTTCCCCTCCCCGCCTTTTGCGGGGGCCGGGCGGGCGTCCGGCTCACGGGCAAAGCAGGTGAGGATGATGGGGATGAGCATCAGCAGGCCGGACACCCAAAAGGTGTTTTGCACCCCCAGGCTGGGCAGCCAGGCGGCGATGATCAGGCTGCCAACCGTGAACAGGAAGGAGCCGGTGCTGCGCAACACCCCGAAGTTCAGCCGGAGCTCGTTGCAGTTGCGCACCAGGATGTTTTCTGCGTAGGGGGACATGGAGGCCCGGAAAAAGTTGATGGCCGGTACCAGGCACATCAGCAGCATATGGGAGGCCGCCAGCCCGGTGGGGACCGCCGGGATCAGGCCGTAAAACAGGGCGCCCCCCGCCAGCACGATGCACAGCGCCCGGCGCAAAGAACCGGTGCGGTCGCTGACCATGCCCCAGAACGTGACCGAGGCAATGCCCACCGCCGAGGCTATGGCATTGAGTACCCCAATGGAGGAGGCGGAAAAACCGATGTTTTGCAGATAGACGGTCTGGTAGCAGCCAAAGGCCCAGGCAAACCAGAAGATACCGTTGACCCCCACCAGGACCAGGGCCTGCCTGCCGCTGTCCCCCAGCCGGGAAAGGGCTTTTTTCATGTATGACATATGTTGCTGCTCCTTTACGACCTTATTTTGCGCGATTAAGTAGATTATAGCTTTCCGGGCGGGGTTGTCAAGGCGCTTTTGTGAAATAAACGAACTTCTCCTTTTCAGAGAAAAAGCCCCCCTTTGCCCCGGCTTTTTTGCCCATTCTGCGTAGGGATCCGGCTGCCTGTGGCGGCTGTGTTGGACTACGCAAATTTGCCAAGCCGGCGGCGGATTTCGCGCTTTTTTTCGTTGTTTTGCGGGGGAAGATTTGGGTTGAAAAAGGGAGGGGCTTATGCTATAATTTACGTTTAATAACACCCGTTTTGCTATGCCGCGGGCCGGGTAGAATAATTTTGAGGAAAGAGAGTGTGAGTATGCTGAAAATGGATTTTCAACAGAAATTTGCCAAAGAGGGGCTGACCTTTGACGACGTGCTGCTGATCCCCGCCGAGTCCCATGTGCTGCCCAACGAGGTGGATTTTTCCGCGCGCCTGACCAAGAGCATCCGGCTCAACGCGCCCATCCTTACTGCCGCGATGGACACTGTAACCGAATCGGACATGGCGATTGCCATAGCCAGGGAGGGCGGCGTAGGGATCATCCACAAGAATATGACCATTGAGAAACAGGCCGATCAGGTTGACAGGGTAAAGCGCTCAGAGAATGGCGTGATCGCGAACCCCTTCTTCCTCTCCCCGGACAGTCTGGTACGGGAAGCGGAGGACCTGATGGGCCGTTTTAAAATTTCCGGGGTGCCCATTTGCGAGGACGGGGTGCTGGTGGGGATTATCACCAACCGGGACCTGCGCTTTATGGAGGGGGACGACTTTAACCAGCCGGTCAAGAACGTGATGACCAGGGAGCCCCTGGTTACGGCCCCGGTGGGCACCACCCTGAAAGACGCCCAGGAGATTTTACGGCGGCACCGCATTGAAAAGCTGCCCCTGGTGGACGACAAGATGCGCCTGAAGGGGCTGATCACCATTAAGGACATTGAGAAGGCGGTACGGTACCCCAACTCGGCCAGGGACCAGAGCGGGCGGCTGCTGTGCGGCGCGGCCATTGGCGCTACCGCGGACGTGCTGGAGCGGGTGGCCGCTTTGGTGGAGGCCCAGGTGGACGTGGTGGCTTTGGACTCGGCCCACGGGCACAACGACGGGGTGATCAAGGCGGTAAGCAAGGTAAAGGCCGCTTACCCGGACTTGCAGGTGATTGCCGGGAACATTGCCACCGCCGAAGGGGCCAAAGCCCTTATCGACGCGGGCGCGGACTGCATTAAGGTGGGCATTGGGCCGGGGTCCATCTGCACCACCCGGGTGGTGGCGGGCATTGGGGTACCCCAGATCACCGCGGTATTCGACGCGGCCAGCGAAGCGGGCAAGCATGGCATCCCGGTGATTGCGGACGGGGGCATTAAGTACAGCGGGGACATTGTGAAGGCCCTGGCGGCAGGGGCCGACGCGGTGATGCTGGGCTCTATGGTGGCAGGCTGCAAGGAGGCACCCGGCGACTATGAACTGTACCAGGGCAGGCAGTTTAAGGTGTACCGGGGCATGGGCAGCCTGGGGGCCATGGGCCGGGGCAGCAGCGACCGGTACTTCCAGGGGGAGCAGAAGAAGTTTGTGCCGGAGGGCGTAGAGGGCCGGGTGCCCTACAAGGGGCCCCTGGCGGACACGGTGTTCCAACTGCTGGGGGGCTTGCGCTCCGGCATGGGCTACACGGGCTGCGGCACCATACAGGAACTGCACGATAAGGCCCAGTTTGTGCGCATTACCGGGGCCGGGCTGAAGGAGAGCCACCCCCATGACATCCAGATTACAAAAGAGGCCCCCAACTACTCTGTCACCCTCTAGAGTCTGTTTTAAAACCAGAGAAATGCCAG
>CANOFK010000109.1 GCA_947565265.1 uncultured Clostridia bacterium
TTTTAATGCGCACCTGGGTCACGCTTTAAAATGGGGAGGGGCATTTCTTAAAAATAATAGTTGCTATGTGGTGCGATAGGATGTGTGCGGTCGAGCGGGCGGATGAGGGGAATAGAGCGGTGGGGGACGGCTTAAAAGTTTTGGGGGATTCCTAAGGGCCCTTTTTTAAAAGGGCCCTTAGGCCGCCGGAGGCAGCGGGGTGCTAGGCCGCCGGAGGTAGGGGAGATCATCGCCCGCAAAAGTGGGCGGGAAGGAGTGATGAGGATGAACCCATTTGACCAGGCGGTGATGGGGCTGGTGCAGGGCTACTGCCACAACGGGGTGAGCGACCGGATTTTTCCGGTGATTACCTACTTGGGGGAAGGCGGGGCGGTTTGGATTGCGCTGGCGCTGCTGCTGGTGGTGTTTGGCAAGAAAAGCGGCTGGCGGGGCACGGGCGTGGTGATGCTGGGGGCGATGCTGGCCGGGCTGGTGATTGGCGAAATCTGCCTGAAAAACCTGATAGGCCGCCCCCGGCCCTTTCAGGAGGCGGCGGGGGCGGTGCAGCTACTGATTGCCCCGCCCGCGGGGTGGTCGTTCCCTTCGGGGCACAGTTGCGCGTCCTTTGGGGCGGCGGTGGGGGTGTTCCGGCGGGATAAGCGATGGGGGGCGGCGGCCCTGGCGCTGGCCGGGCTGATCGCTTTTTCGCGGGTGTTCCTGTTTGTGCACTACCCGACGGACGTGCTGGCCGGGGCGGCCCTGGGGTGCCTTTGCGCCTGGGGGGCCGGTTATTGCCAACGCCGGGCCTGTGCCCGCCGGGGAATATAGGGGGCATAAGAAGAGTTTATGGCGAATTTTGGCCTCGCTTTTAAACGCTTTATTTTGGGCACCGCCTATGTAGGGGAGGATATTGACTTACCGGGGCGGCGCCTGTATAATAGTATAATGAACACAGCCGCGGGTTATGTTGCCCGCGGCTTTTTTACACAAAACCTTATGAAAGGCGGCGGTTGGATGCGGCATTTGATCGACCCACTGGACTTTGACAGGGAGGAAACCGGGCGGCTGCTGGCGCTGGCCCAGCGCATAGCGGACAGGCCCGGCGGCTACGCCCGGCGGTGCGCGGGGCGGATACTGGCTACGCTGTTTTTTGAGCCCAGCACCCGTACCCGGCTGAGCTTTGAATCGGCCATGCTGCGGCTGGGGGGGCAGGTGCTGGGGTTCTCCTCGGCCCAGAGCAGCTCTGCCGCCAAGGGGGAGAGTGTGGCGGACACCATCCGGATGATTTCCGGCTATGCGGACATAGCGGCCATGCGCCACTTTAAGGAGGGGGCGCCGTTGGTTGCCTCCCGGTTCTCGCAGATACCGGTGGTGAACGCCGGGGACGGGGGGCATCAGCACCCCACCCAGACGCTGACGGACCTGTTTACCATACAGCGCAGCCGGGGGGGGATCGGCGGCATGACCATTGGGCTGTGCGGCGACCTGAAGTTCGGGCGGACGGTGCACTCGCTGATCAAGGCGCTGGTGCGGTATGAGGGGATGCGGTTTGTGCTGATCTCGCCGGAAGAACTGCGGGCGCCGGGGTACATATTAAAGGAAGTGATCGGGCCTTCGGGCCACCCCTTTACGGAGGTGCGGCGCATGGAGGAGGTTATGCCCCAGTTGGACGTGCTGTACATGACCCGGGTGCAGCGGGAGCGGTTTTTCAACGAGGAGGACTATGTGCGGCTGAAGGACTCGTACATACTGACCCCGGAAAAGCTGGAAATGGGCAAAAAGGACTTGGCGGTGCTGCACCCCCTGCCCAGGGTGAACGAGATAGACCAGCGGGTGGACGATGACCCCCGTGCGCTGTACTTTGAGCAGGCCAGGGGCGGGGTGTTTGTGCGCATGGCGCTGATTTTGGCGCTGCTGGGGCTGGAGCCGGATATTTTGAAGGAGGGCTGAAGGTATGCTGAACATCGACAGCATTGAGAACGGGATTGTGATAGACCACATTACCGCCGGGCGGGGGATGCGGGTGTATGAGCTGCTGGAACTGCATAAGCTGGACACCTGTGTGGCCATTATCCGCAACGCCCGGAGCAGCAAGTTTGGGAAGAAGGATATCATTAAAATAGAGGGCATGACGGACGTGGATTTGGACGTGCTGGGGTTTATTGACGACCATGCCACGGTGTGTGTGATCCGGGACGGCAGGCTGGCGGAGAAAAAGCAGCCCTATCTGCCTACAAAGCTGGTGAACATTGTGCAGTGCAAAAACCCCCGGTGCGTGACCAGCGTGGAGGATGTGGACCAGGAATTTTACCTGTGCGACGGGGAAGAACACCGCTACCGGTGCCGGTACTGCGAGCAACTGCTGGACGACAGCTATACCTGAGGGCGCGGGAGATTTTTAACTTTTTGGGAGGTGACTTACTATGGAACTGACCCCCAGTCAGGAAGATGCGGTAAAGGCCCGGCAGGGGACCGTGCTGGTGGCCGCCGCAGCCGGTTCCGGCAAGACCGCCGTGCTGGTGCAGCGGGCCATAGCCCGGCTGACGGACCCGGAAAACCCGGCGGACGCGGACCGGCTGTTGATCGTCACCTTTACCAAGGCCGCCGCCGCCGAGATGCGGGCCCGGCTGGAACAGGCTTTATCCCGGCTGGCCAGGGAGAACCCCGGCGACCGCCGGCTGAGCAGGCAGAGCATCCTGCTGCACCAGGCCCATATTGGCACGGTGGACAGCTTTTGCGCGGATATGGTGCGGGAGTTTTTCCACCTGCTGGGGCTGGCGCCGGATTTTAAGATACTCTCGGACAAGCGGGAAGAGGAACTGGTGGGGCTGGCCCTGGACGAGGCGGTGTCCGCTGCCTTTGAGGCAGGGGAGGTGGGGGAGCTGGCCGACGCCTTTGCCGGGGACCGGGACGACCGCCGGTTGGGGAAGATGGCCCTGCGCCTGTACCGGTTTATGCAGAGCCACCCTTTCCCCGAAAAGTGGCTGGCGGAAAAGGTGGCCATGTACGGCGCCGGGGACCCGGCGCCCTGGGAGCAGGTGGTGCTGGGCTATGCCGCCGGGGCCGGGGCCTATTGCGCCCATCTGCTGGAAAACGCCCAGGGGCTGGCCGGGGAGGACGAAGAACTGTACGCCTCATTTGGGCCGGCGCTGGCGGCGGACCGGGAACGCTGCCTGGCCCTGGCGGAAACGGCCAGGGCCGGGGACTGGGACGGGGCCCGGACGGCGCTGGCCGCCTTTGCCCCGGCCCGCCGGAAGGCCCTGCGGGGCAGGGACAAGGACGACCCCCTGCTGCTGCGGCTGGAAAGCTGCCGCAAAGAGGTGAAAAAGGTGATGGAGGGGCTGGGCAGGCCCCTTGCGGTAAGCCGGGCGCGCAGCCGGGAGGAACTGGCCGCCGCCGCGCCCCTGCTGGAAAGCCTGGCCGGGCTTACGCTGGATATGGCCAGGCGGTATCAGGAGAAGAAAAGGGCCAGGGGCTTTTTGGACTATAGCGACCTGGAGCACTGCGCCATCCGGTTGTTCTGCGGGGAGGGGGGGGAGCCGACCCCCGCGGCCCGGCAGGTGGCCGCCCGCTTTGACGAGATCATGATCGACGAGTACCAGGACATCAACGAGGTGCAGGACGCCATTTTCCGGGCGATCTCCCGGAACGGGGAGAACCTGTTTATGGTGGGGGACGTGAAACAGAGCATCTACGGGTTCCGGCGGGCCATGCCGGAACTGTTCCTGGGGTGCAAGGCGGCCTTTGCCCGGTACGACCGGCGGCTGGACCAATACCCGGCCTGCATTGTGCTGGACAGGAACTTCCGCTCCCGCCGGGAGGTGACCGGGGCGGTGAACTTTGTGTTCTCGCAACTGATGAGCCGGGAGGCCGGGGACATGGACTACACCGGGGAAGAACGGCTGGTGTGCGGCGCGGGCTTTGCCCCCAAGGCCGGGTGCGAAACGGAGGCGGTGTTCATCAGCCGGGGGGAGGAGCCCCCGGAGGCCGCGGAGGCCGCGTGGATTGCCCGGCGGATACGGGAGATGGTGGAGGGCGGGTTCACCATCAGCCAAGGGGACACGGAACGGCCGGCGGGCTATGGGGATTTTTGCATCCTGCTGCGCAGCGCCAACCAATATGCCCACCTGTACGCCCAGGAACTGAAACGCCGGGGCGTGCCGGCCAGGGCGGCGGTGAGCGGGGGCTTTTTTGCCGCCGGGGAGGTACAGATGGTGCTGTCGCTGCTGCGGGTGATCGACAACCCGGACCAGGATATCCCCCTGCTGGCGGTGCTGATGAGCCCCCTGTATGGGTTTTCTGCCGACGACCTGGCCCGGCTGCGGGCCGGGGGGAAGGGGGTGCCGGTGTATGTGTCGCTGCTGCGGGCCGGGGAAGAGGATGCCCGCTGGGGCCGTGTGCTGGGGGATTTGGCCCGGCTGCGGAGCCTGGCCGCCACCATGCCCGCCGACAGCTTTTTGACCGTGCTGTACAGCCGCACCGGCTGCACGGATATGGTGCTGGCTATGGAGGACGGCCCGGCCAGGCTGGAGAACCTGCGGCTTTTGCAGCGGTATGCTCAGGAGTATGAGCGCTCTGGCTACCACGGGCTGGCGGGGTTTGTGCGGTTTTTGGACCGGCTGCGGGACAACGGCTCGGATATGCAAGCGGCGGGGCAGGAGCCGGCAGGGCCCCAGGCGGTGGGCATTATGAGCATACACCGCTCCAAGGGGTTGCAGTTCCCGGTGTGCATAGTGGCGGGCTGCGGCCGGGGCTTTGTGGGGGACCGGGCCGAGGACGTACTGCTGCACCCGGAACTGGGGCTGGGGGTGCGGCTGAAGGGCCCGGACGGGGCCCGCGCCACCACCACGGCCAGGGAGGCCATTGCCCTGGGAAGCGCCCGCGGGGCCGCGGCGGAGGAGTTGCGGGTGCTGTATGTGGCCATGACCAGGGCCCAGGAAAAGCTGTTGCTGGTGGCATCGGCCAGGGATATGGGGCCGGTACTGGACCGGGCGGCCATGGAGTTTGGCCCCGGGCGGCCGGACCCCTTTGCGGTGGGCCGGGCCAAAAACGCCGGGGAATGGCTGCTGGCCTGCGCCCTGCGCCACCCCAGCGGGGGCGGGCTGCGC
>CANOFK010000110.1 GCA_947565265.1 uncultured Clostridia bacterium
AGGCCGGTTCTGTGGGCGGCCAGATGGTGAAGAAGATGATCGAGAGCTACGAAAAGGGCCTGAAGTAAGATAGGCCAACAGGCTGGCAAGGCCAGCAAAGGACGCTCTGCCGGGGCCGGCGGGGCGTCCTTTTTTATGGGCTGGGTTCAGTCGTAGTCCTCCAAAATGCGCCAGGCCTCGTGGAGGGTATTGGCCGGGATGCCCTTTTTCAGCAGCTCGATGTCCGCCTCAGGCAGCAGGTAAACCTCTGTGTCCGCCGTAAGCACCGGCGTGGTGCGGCCCTCCTGGAACACCCCGATATGCCCCCGGTACAGCGTGACCAGGTACCTTGTTTTGCCGCTTTCCCCGGCGGCCCCCGCCTCCCCGTTGTTTTCGCTGTTTTCGCTGTTTCCTTGACTTGGAGCCGGGTTTGGGGTATAATAGGCACTACCAGGTTCTTCCGGGGCATTGGCCGGCGCGGCCTGGGACGCCGCGGCGCTACGCTTAAGGGAAAGCATGGCCGCCGTAAGCACCAGGGCCGTTACGGTAATGATCAGCAGCCAGAGGGTCCAGGCCTTGTACTGTTTATGCGTCATTATAAACCACCTCGGCCATTAGTCTGCCCTGTTTTCTGGGTTTTATTCCCATAAATTTACTGAAAATAACGGAGGATCATGACCCGTGAGAAAAGAAGACATCAACCAATACGCCACCACCTCCACCCAAGTCCCCAGCCAGCATACAGAGGGGGAGTTTACCAAGTCTGCCGGGGCCACGGCGGCAACCCTGGGCGGTATGGTGTGGAAGGCTTTTAAAACGGTGTTCTGGGTGCTGGCCATTACCGGGCTGCTGGTGTTTTTGTCAGTGGCCTCCTTTATCCTGAGTTTCCGCAATGTGGAGCCCCCGGATATCGGCCAGGGCGGGCTGAACTATTCCAGCGAAATCTACCTGGACGACGGCAACGGCACCGTTACCCCTTATATGACCCTGTTTAAGGACGAGAACCGGGTGTGGGTGAGCTTGTCCGATATACCGGACTATATGCAGACCGCCCAGATCGCCATTGAGGACCACCGGTTCTACCAGCACCAGGGGGTGGACTGGAAGGGTACCGCCGGCGCGGTGCTGAGCCTGCTGACCGGCCAGCCGGGCCGTGGGGGCTCTACCCTCACCCAGCAGTTGATCAAGAACATTACCGGCGAGAACCAGTACAGCATCATGCGCAAGGTGACGGAGATATTCACCGCCCTGAACCTGGAAAAGGACAAGTATACCAAAGAGCAGATTTTGGAAGCCTACCTGAACATCGTCAACTACGGCGGTATGTGCCAGGGGGTGGAGGCCGCCGCCCAGTGCTACTTTGAAAAGAGCATTACGGAATGCGACCTGGCCGAATGCGCCCTGATTGCGGGCATTACCCAGAACCCCTACCAGTTTAACCCCCTGCTCTTCCCTGAAAAGAGCAAGGAAAAGGCGGAAGTGGTGCTGGACCGTATGCTGGAGCTCTCCCAAAGCGGGGAGCTGGACACCGAGCACCTGGTGCCCATTACCCAGGCCGAGTACAATGCCGCCCTACAGGAACTGGCCGGCATGGACTTTGTCGGCGCGGATATTGAGGAAGAAAGCGTAGAGGACAACCAGGACGAGGCCAAGTGGAACTGGTACATTGACTATATGTTTGACCAGATCGTAAGCGACCTGATGGAGCGGTACAGCTACTCGCGGGAATACGCCACCCGTATGATGTATAACGGCGGCCTGGAAATCCACAGCGCCATGGACCAGAAACTGCAAAGCGACATGGAGCACTATTTCCTTACCAATACGGATATGCTGCCAGCCGACGAGGACATCCAGGTGGGGTTCTTTATGATGAACCCCTACAACGGCCAGGTGATGGCCACCATCGGCGACCGGTACGAGCGGGACGGCGTGCGGCTGGAGAGCAACGCCAGCGACGCCACCCGGCCCTGCGGCTCCTCCATGAAGACCATCAGCCCCTATGCGTTGGGGCTGAATAACGGGGTCATTACCTACGGTTCCCTGCTGAAGGACCAGCCCCTGCCCAACTACTTTGGCCCCGGCCAGCCCGGGCCCAAAAACTGGAACGGCAAGTATACCAATTATATGTGCGTGGACACGGCCATCGAAATGTCCATCAACGCCCCGGCGGTGCAGCTTTGCAATGACCTGACCCCTGAGGCGTGTTATGAGTGGCTGACCCAGTCGCTGCACTACAAGACCCTGACCAGCGAGGAGGACGCCCATAGCCTTTCCGCCATGGCGCTGGGTACCCAGACCTGGGGCACCACGGTGGCGGATATGACCGCCGGCTACCAGATTTATGCCAACGGGGGCGTATACCACCGGCCCATCTCCTACTGGTATGTGAAAGACCATAACGGCAACGTGATTTTGGACAACCGGGACGACCCCGGCACCCAGGTGATGAGCCCGGAGAACGCCACCATCATGAACAAGCTGCTGCAAAGGCCCATTTACGGCTCCCAGGGCACCGGCGGCTACCTGGCCGACCTGCCTGTGACCATCTACGGCAAAACAGGCACCACGGACAATGACTTTGACCTGTACTTTGTGGGGGCCACCCCCTTCTGCGTGGCGGGCATCTGGAACGGCTACACCTACAGCCAGGAGCTGGGCGACGGCCTTATGCACCTGCGCACCTGGAAGTCGGTGATGCAGCACCTGATCGACAACTATGACTGGTCGGGCCGGCAGTGGGTCATCAGCGAGAACGTGGGCCAGCGCACCTTCTGCCGCAGCAGCGGCAAGCTGGCAGGGCCGGGCTGCTTTAATACCGCCACCGGCTGGTATTCCAGCGGCAACACCCCCGGCACCTGCAACGGCGGCTCCGACCACATTGCCGGGCCCGCGGTATCGCCCTCCGCGTCGCCCAGTGTATCGCCGTCGGCCTCGCCCAGCGTGTCGCCGTCGCCTTCGGTGTCCCCCTCGCCCAGCGTGTCCCCGGACGCCAGCCCCACCCCTGGGGAATCGGTAGAGCCTACGGATACGCCCAACCCGCCCCCCGGCCCCACGGATGAGCCTACGCCTACGCCGCCGGTGTTCCCCAGTTTCCCGCCGGCAACCTACACGCCGGAGCCCACCGAGGAGCCTACCGAAGAGCCTACGGAGGAGCCCACCGATACGCCCCCGGACACCCCGGACGATAACCCGGACGTGGGGACCCACACGCCGGATGTGCCGGTAGGGTAAGCAAACTGCGGGCAGGGCGCAAAACGCCCCTTACAGGCAAAACACAGACAAGCAACGATCCAACGCGCGGGCTGGGGAGGCAGGACGCCCCTGCCCGGCGCCGCTTAAAAAAGAGAGAGAAGGGATGGAAATGGCGGAAATAGCCGTACTGGGCCACGGGGTCGTGGGATCAGGGGTGCTGGAGGTGCTGCGGTCCCACCGGGACAGCATCACCCGGCGCGCCAAAGAGGAGATCAACGTAAAATATATACTGGACCTGCGGGACTTTCCGGGCCTGCCCTATGCGGGCAGCTTTACCAAGGATTTTTCCCGGATTTTGAACGACCCGGAGATCAAAATCGTGGCGGAGTGTATGGGGGGCCTGGAGCCGGCCTTTACCTTTGCCAAGCAGTGCCTGCAAGGGGGCAAGTCGGTGGTCACCTCCAACAAGGAACTGGTGGCCGCCAAGGGCGCGGAGCTGCTGGCTTTGGCCCAGAAGAACAACTTGAATTTCCTGTTTGAGGCCAGCGTAGGCGGGGGTATCCCTATTATACGGCCGATCAGCCAGTGCCTGGCCGCCAATGAGGTGGGGGAGATCGCCGGGATCCTCAACGGCACCACCAACTTCATCCTGACCAAGATGATCCGGGAGCATATGGCTTTTGACGGGGCCCTGGCCCTGGCCCAGCAGTTGGGCTACGCAGAGCGGGACCCCTCCGCCGATGTGGAGGGGGCGGACGCCTGCCGGAAGATCTGCATACTGGCCAGCCTGGCCTTTGGCTCCCATGTGTACCCGGAGCAGGTGCATACCGAGGGCATCACCGGGATCACCCTGGAGGACGTGGCCTATGCCGGCGCCTGGGGGGGCGTGATCAAGCTGATCGGCCAGGTGAAAATGCTGGAAAGCGGGAAGATCACCATTATGGTGGCGCCCATGTTCATCAGCCGGGAAAGCCAGTTGGCCAATGTGGACGATGTGTTCAACGGCATTTTGGTGCGGGGTGACGCCACCGGCGACGTGATGTTCTACGGCAAAGGGGCGGGCAAGCTGCCCACAGCCAGCGCTATGGTGGCGGATGTGATCGACTGTGTAAAACACTTCAAAGCCCGGAAATACCTGTTCTGGGAGGACGCCAAGCCCGGTTATGTGGAGCCCTTCGGCACGGTGCCGGACGACTTTTTCGTGCATATCCAGGGGGGCGGCAGTTCGGAGGAGGCCTTTGCCCAGGCCGAGGCGGCGTTCCCCGGTGCGGCCCGGATCATCCGCAAGGACGAGGGACCGGGGGAGGCCGGGTTCTGCGTGGGCGGCGTTACGGACGACCGGCTACAGGAAAAGCTGGCAGGGCTGGCCGCCGGGGGTATCACGGTGCTGAACCGGATACGGATCTCTGATTTTTAGCGGCGCCACACAAAAATAGCGCCCAAAGCCGCGGGGGCAGCCTGCGCGGCAACGCTTGAAGGGGGAATACGGATGATACGGATCGACGTGCCGGCAACCAGCGCCAACCTGGGCTCCGGCTTTGACTCGCTGGGCATTGCCCTGACCATGCAGAACCGGGTGTGGGTAGAGGAGTATGACGGCCTGGACATTACCTGCACCGACGGGCTGCCGGTACCCAAAGACGAGAGCAACCTGATTTTCTGGGCGGCCAGGCATCTGTACCAGGTATGCGGCAAAAAGCTGCCCGGACTGCGGATCATACAGGAAAACAACATACCCATGGCACGGGGGCTGGGCAGCAGTTCGGCCTGTATTGTAGCAGGAATTTTGGCGGCCAACCGCTTTATGGGCAACCCCCTCTCCAAAACCGACCTGATCAACCTGGCGGCCAAGATAGAGGGCCACCCGGACAACACCAGCCCGGCCCTCTCCGGGGGGCTGGTGGCCTCGG
>CANOFK010000111.1 GCA_947565265.1 uncultured Clostridia bacterium
ATGATAGAAGTGTGTTGTCTGTGATCCGGCCCCTGTAGGCCACCTATTTTCTTACAAGAAAGGACGGATACCCATGAGCCATGTGGTAGATTTTCCGGGGTTGGGCCTGCAATTTACGGTCAATGAGGTAGCTTTCTCCATTGGCGGCTATGACATTCGCTGGTATGGGGTGATCATTGCCCTGGGCTATTTGCTGGCGATCCTCTATGCATTCCGCAGTGTAAAAAAGATGAATATCGACCTGGACCGGCTGATCGACGCAGTGATTGCGGGGACACTGGGCGGCATTGTCTGTGCCCGGCTGTACTATGTGTTGTTCTACCCCGGTGACAAATACTGGAAGGACCCTATCCAGATACTGTATATGCATGATGGAGGAATCGCCATATACGGGGGGATGATCGGTGCTTTGGTTTTTGGCGGGCTGGTAGCCCATTGGCGGAAACTCCGGGTACCCGCAGTGCTGGACTTGGCCTCCCTGGGCTTTCTGATCGGCCAGGGTGTAGGGCGATGGGGGAACTTTGTCAACCAGGAGTGTTTCGGCGAGGCCACAACTCTTCCCTGGGGCATGGCCAGCGATAATACCCGGATCCTGTTCCCGGATAGCCCGGTGCATCCCTGTTTTCTTTATGAGTCCCTTTTGTGCCTGCTGGGCTTTGTAGTTTTGCATATTTTTACCCGGCGTTTCCGGCGTTATGACGGCCAGACTTTTATCCTTTACCTGATCTGGTACGGGGCGGCCCGGTTCTTTATTGAGGGGACCCGTACCGATAGTCTGATGGTGGGCCCGCTGCGGGTGTCCCAGGTGGTGGCAGCGGGTTGTGTGGCAGTAGGACTGGCTCTTCTGGTTGTTTTCCGCAGGCGTAATGACCTGACTGGGTGTGGCAGCAGGTATGTGATGGAGTCCATTGGCCTGACAGAAAGTACAGCGGCTGCCGATGCACCCAAGAGTACGATTTTCGGGGACTTGCCTCCCTTTGAGGAGGAAACAGAGGGAGAGGATCCGGGGGAACCTCCCCAGCCCCAAGGGGAATCAGAAGAGCAGGCGGCTGATGAAACGGGGCAAGAGCAAACAGGGAAAGAGTGATATAAGGGAGGGAGCAGAATATGGCGCAGATCATAGACGGCAAGAAGATAGCTGACCAGGTTAAGGCTGGTGTGGCAGAGGATGTGGCCCGGTTAAAGGAACAGGGTATTGTCCCCGGCCTTGCCGTGGTCATTGTAGGGGATGACCCAGCCTCGCGGGTGTATGTCAATAACAAAAAGAAAGCCTGTCAGGCAGTGGGCATTTATTCGGAAGAGTACGCCTTGCCCGCTGGTACCTCCCAGCAGGAATTGCTGGACCTGGTCAATAGGTTGAACCGGGAACCGTCCATCCACGGCATTTTGGTCCAGTCGCCGCTGCCCGGCAGCCTGGACGAGGCCGCATTGGTAGAGGCCATTTCCCCGGAAAAGGACGTGGATGCGTTCCATGCCTATAACGTGGGCAAAATCATGCAGGGCAAATTCCGTTTCCTGCCCTGCACCCCTGCGGGGGTTATGGAATTGCTCCGGGCTGCCGGGGTGGAGGTCTGCGGTAAGCATTGTGTGGTGATCGGCCGTAGCGACATTGTGGGCAAACCAATAGCTATGCTGCTTTTGCATCAGAACGGCACGGTTACCATCTGCCATAGCCGAACCCAAAACCTGAAAGAGATTTGCCGTTCAGCGGATATTCTCGTGTCTGCAGTGGGTAAAGCGGGCTTTGTTACCGGCGATATGGTCAAGCCCGGTGCAGCGGTTATCGATGTAGGTATGAACCGCAATGCCCAGGGGAAACTCTGCGGTGATGTATGCTTTGAGGAAACCAGTGAGGTGGCTGGGTGGATCACCCCGGTGCCTGGTGGCGTAGGCCCTATGACCATTGCCATGCTGATGAAAAACACCGTCACTGCCGCCAGGTTGCAGAATGACATCCAGCCCTAAGGAGGCTGCTATGGGTAATTTGTTGGGAGCGCTCCATTCCCCGGAGGATTTGCGCAGTCTGCACCGGGAAGAACTGGATCAGCTTTGCGAGGAGATGCGGGAGATGATTATCCGCACGGTGTCGGATAACGGTGGGCATCTGGCCTCCAATCTGGGGGTAGTTGAACTGACCGTGGCGCTGGCGCTGAGTTTTTGCCCCCCAAAAGATACTATTGTTTGGGATGTGGGGCACCAAAGCTACCCCTATAAGCTGTTGACAGGGCGGTATCCTGCGTTCCCCACTCTCCGGCAGGAAGGCGGGCTGTCCGGGTTCCCCTGCCGGGAAGAGAGCCCTTGCGATGCCTTTACCAGTGGCCACAGCAGTACGTCTATTTCAGCGGCGTTGGGGCTTTCCGAGGCGAACAGCCTACAAGGCCGGGAAGGCCATGTGGTAGCGGTAATCGGTGATGGCGCGTTGACCGGCGGCTTGGCCTTTGAGGGGCTGAATAATGCCGGCCAGTTGCGGCATAACCTGATTGTGATCCTCAATGACAACAAAATGTCCATCTCCCGCAATGTGGGCTCATTGGCCCGGTATCTCTCCCATATGCGGGCCCGTCCCGGTTATATCAGGGCGAAAAGCAGCGTGGAAGATGCCCTGCGCCACCTGCCGCTGATTGGCCGCCCCATTGCCGCCGGGCTGCGCCGGGCTAAGAGGAGCCTGAAAAAGCTGCTGTACAGCTCCAATGTGTTCAGTGACCTGGGGTTTGCCTACTATGGCCCTTTTGACGGCCACAACATCAAAGAACTTACAGAAACGCTGGAGGCCGCCAAGCTGGTGCGCAAACCGGTGTTGCTCCATGTGCGCACTTATAAGGGCAAGGGCTATCAGTATGCCGAGCAGTCGCCTACCCGCTACCATGGGCTTTCTGGGTTTGATGTAGACACCGGCGACCCAGGTGAGCATTCCCTAACCTTTTCTGATGTGTTTGGCAAGACCCTCTGCCGCTTAGCTGAACGCAACGCCAAACTGTGCGCTGTCACGGCGGCTATGGCGGAGGGTACAGGGCTGTCGGAGTTTAGGCGGCGGTTTAAAGAGCGTTTCTACGATGTGGGCATCGCCGAGGGCCATGCTGTGACCTTTGCCGGCGGGTTGGCGGCAGGGGGGATGCTGCCTGTATTCGCGGTGTATTCGACCTTTTTGCAGCGGGGCTATGACCAGCTTATACACGATGTAGCCCTGCAAGGTACAAAGGTGCTCCTGGCTATTGACCGGGCCGGCGTGGTAGGGGAGGACGGCAAGACCCACCAGGGGCTATTCGACACGGCATTTTTGCAGACCGTGCCAGGGGTGACGCTCTATTCGCCCGCTTATTTTCAGGAGATGCGGGAACAACTGGTGTTCCTGGTAGAGCAGGGGAAAGGGCTGTGCGCTATCCGCTATCCGCGGGGCAGAGAGTTGTACAAGCCAACCTGGTTCCAGGACAGCACAGCCCCTTTCACTATGTACGGCGATAATAATGCAGCGTTGTGCCTTATCACCTACGGCCGGATATTCTCCTTTGCTGCCGAGGTGATGGAGCGCTTGCAAAGCCGGGGCCTTAAGGTCAGGCTTTGCAAGCTGAACCGTGTCATCCCCATGGATCCGGCGGTTTCGGAGCAGTTGGCAAGTTGCCGTTGGGTGTTCTTTTTTGAGGAAGGTGTGGCCCGTGGGGGCATTGGCGAGGGCTTTGGCAGTATGCTCTTAAAGGCAGGGTTTACCGGGCAGTTTACCCTACAGGCTGTGGAGGAGCCTTTTATCCAGCATATGCCCATGTTTCGAGCGCTAGAGGGGCTTGGGTTCAGCGCCGCCAGTATGGAGCGCATGGTGTTGGAGGGACTGGGAGAGGAGGTGTCAGGCTGTGTCGAAAAAAAGACTTGACCTGCTGGTGATGGAGCACAATCTGGCCCAAAGCAGGGAGCAGGCCAAAGCCCTGATCATGGCAGGGGAGATTTACGTCAACAATCAGAAAAGTGATAAGCCGGGGGATACCTTTTCTGAGGACGCGGCGGTGGAACTGCGTGGGACAGGGCTGCGGTATGTCAGCCGGGGCGGCCTGAAACTGGAAAAGGCTATAAAGGCCTTCCGGCTATCCATGGAGGGCCTGACCTGTATGGATGTGGGGGCATCCACCGGTGGTTTTACTGACTGTATGCTGCAAAACGGGGCCCGGCGGGTCTATGCGGTGGATGTGGGCTACGGCCAGTTGGCCTGGTCCCTGCGCAATGACCACCGGGTAGTGAACCTGGAACGTACCAATGCCCGGCATCTCACGGCCCAGCAGGTGCCGGAAAAAGTGGCTTTCTTCTCTGTGGACGTTGCCTTTATCTCCCTTTCGTTGATCTTACCGGCAGTTGCCCCCTTGCTGGAGGAAGAGGGGCGGGGCGTGTGCCTGATCAAGCCGCAGTTTGAGGCGGGCCGGGGAAAGGTAGGAAAGAAGGGCGTAGTCCGGGAGCCGGCTGTCCATATGGAGGTAATAGAGCGGGTGGAGGGCTTTGCTTTGGAAAACGGGTTCTCCGTGTGTGGGTTGGATTTTTCCCCGGTGAAGGGCCCGGAAGGGAACATTGAGTACCTGATTTTGGTGGAAAAATCCCCGGCACCCCGGCTGATGGAGGGCTTGCCAACCGCCCAGGAGATAGTGGCAAACTCTCACGCGGCGCTGGATAGATAGGAGGGGGTTCGGTGACCTTATACCATTACTTTGACAAAAGGGGAAGGCCGTTTCAAACCCTCTCCGATCTGCCGGTGGAGGAGGCGAAAGGCTTGCTGGCGGCGGTTAAAGAGATGCGGCCCCGCTCGCAATGTGCGGGGCGGCATGATAAGTATGTGGAGTACCGGCATAACTGTGAGGACATCCTCCGGCGGGAGTTTGAAAAAAAGGGAGGGTTGATCCTTCGGCATTCACCTCATTATATGGTAGTGGAACACAGCCCATGGCTCAACACCTGGTATGAGGAATGCGGTGTTGTGCAGATACCTATAGAAGAATTCGACCTGCGTACCCTGTCCTTTACCTACGGCGACTCTATGCCAACCTTCAGCCCCACTGTAAAT
>CANOFK010000112.1 GCA_947565265.1 uncultured Clostridia bacterium
GTGGGGGCCCTGCCGGTGCCGCTGGCTTATGTTTATGGTTTAGACGGTGGTTGGTTGTGGTTAGTGGCAGCCCTGCTGCTGGCACCGCCAATAGGCTGTGGGGTCGGTGGGGTCCCAGGTATGGCCCCACGCCAGCTTGAGCCCGGCCGGTTTGGCCATGGGGCCGCTGGTTTCGGTGGGCGATATGTAGACCTCTGTGCCCAGCGCGCAGTTATCGTAGATCCACTTGGCGTCCCGGCAGTTCAGCCGGATGCAGCCCAGGGAGCGGGTGGTGCCCAGGTTGTTGTACTCGCCGGACCACATGGTGTAGTTGTTCCGCTGGTCGTTGGGCACGGAGTGGAAGAGGTAGTTGCCCTCAATTTGGGTGCACCACTGGGCCCAACTGCCCCCTACCATCTCCAGCCAGCGGTAGCGGGCCGGGGTGTAGTAGGTGCCGGTGGGCGTGGGGTTGCCGCAGGACACCAGCATGGAACGCACGGGGATGTTGTATTTCCCGTCATCCCCCTTGGCAAAGATGATCAGGTAGTTGGCGGGCTTGTACACCTTGATGTAGTAGGGGCCCTCTACCACCCCTAAGCCGGAGATATCCTCCTGCATCAGGCCGTCTTTATAGTAGCGTTTCCAGCCGGATTTCATGTAAAAGCCCGTAGCCGCCGCGCCGTTTTGGTCAAACAGGTAGGTTTTGCCGTCGATCACCTGCTCGCCCCGCAGGAACTTCCCTTTGGGGCCCACATAGTACTTCTGCCCGCCGTCTTGCAGCCAGCCCACTTTGGGGGTTGTGGTATCTGCCACAAAATCCGTCCAGCGCTCGCTGCCCGGCACCGGGATGATATAGTCATGGGTTGTGGTGGCCTCTACCACCTGGCCGTAGAACCAGCTTTCCGGGAACAGGTCATAGAAGTTTTTGACCCCGGCCTTGGTCTGCACCGTGCCCTCGGGGGTGCGGCCCATCATCCGGTTGACCACGGTGACAGCCTCGGCCCGGGTAATGCCCTGGGAGGGGTTGAAGTTGCCCTTCTGGTCGCCGCTGATCCACCCCCGCTGGTAGGCGGAAATGATGTAGTCCCTGGCCCAGTGGTTCCCGCTTACATCCGGGAAGGGGCAGTCCCCTTCCAGCAGCCCGTCGCAGGAGGCGGCAATGGTGGCGAACTCCGCCCGGGTGATCACCTGGTTGGGCCGGTAGGTGCCGTCCGCGTACCCGTTGATGATGCCCAGGCTTTGGATCTTGTTTACGGCCGGGGCGAACCACTGGGTGGTTACGTCGGAGAACCGGGCCTCGCCGCCGGTCTGTTTTTTCAGCAGGCCGTAAAAGATGGCCGCGGCCTCGGCCCGCGTTACCTTCTTATTGGGCTTAAAGGTGCCGTTTTCGTAGCCCTGCATATAGGCCCGGTGGGACACGGTATCAAACAGGCTCTCGATGGTTTTTGTCCAACGGGCTGTAAAAGAGGTATCTTCCATGACCGGCTGGGCCAGGGGGTCGGCCTCCTGGCCGTCCGCGTCCAGCCAGCCGTCCAGCAGCAGTTCCTCCCCCGCGCCGGTGGGGATATCTTCCGGTTTCAGGCTTTCCCCGGCCAGGAGGGTTACGGTGACCACCCACTCCTCCGGGCGCAGGATAAAGCTGACCGTTACCTTCTCCTTGGGGGCCGGGCTTTCTTCAGGGGCGGGGCTTTCCTCAGGGGCGGGGCTTTCTTCCGGGTCCGGGCTTTCCCCAGGGGCCGGGGATTCTTCGGGGGCCGGGCTTTCTTCTGGGGCAGGGGATTCTTCGCCGGGTTCCTCCGGGCTGCTTTCGTCCGGGCTGCTGGGCCCGCTTTCGCCAGGGCCCTCTTCCGCGGCCCCGTCCTCCTCCGGGGCTATCACGTCCGGGGTATCCGTTAGGCCGGGGGCGCTTTCCGGCCCGGCGGCGCTGGAGGCCGGCAGCGCCAGGCAGGCCACCAGCAGGACACACAGGCAGAGGGAGAGGATCTGCCGGAATTTTTTGGGGGGATGGGAAACGGGCGTTTTCATGGTTTCATTGCTCCTCTTCGTCTTTTTATGCTCCGCCGTCCCGTATCTATGCGAAACGGCAAGACCATTATACTATATATTCCCGCAAAAGGGAATACACCCCAGCGGTTTTTCTCTCGTCAAATTCCATCCCCCTGCCCGCCCCTTCCCCAAAGCCGCCAAAATACCGGCAGCCTACGACCCGGACGGCAGGGGGAGGCGGGGGATTTTGTAAGTTTTTATGAAATAGCGGTTGAATTCCCCGCGCTGTTATGGTACAATAAATGGAAAAGCTATACGAAAATTTATAACTGCACCGGTGCACCGGGAAAGGAAACCAAAATGGGCGATGTATTTATAGAACGCATGGTAAAAAAGAGATTTGAGAGCACCGACCTGCTGGTTGTCATCGGGGTGGTCCTGGGGATCATTTTGCTAAGCGCGGTGGGTTTTGTGGTTGGTATGATGATCATCCCCTTCCCCATGATCACTCTGCTGGTTGCGGCGGGCTCGGTTTTTGGCGGCTACAAATTGGTGGGTATGCGGATGCTGGAGTTTGAATACAGCCTGACCAACGGGTTTGTTACGGTGGACAAGATCCTTAATAAATCCAGCCGGAAACGGATGACCTCGTTTGAGTGCGACTCCTGCGAGGACATCGGCAAGTTTACGGAAAACGAGGCCCGGCTTAAGACCCGGTCCTTTGACACCAGGGTATATGCCACGGAATTTTCGGACCACCGGGACTCGTGGTTTATGATTGTGCGCAGCGGCAAGACCGGGAAAACGCTGGTTGTGTTTGACCCGGATGAGGATTTGCTGGAGGCTATTAAGAAGTATATCCCACGCTCGCTGAAGTTTGAAAAGTTTGGCCGGGGGTAAAAAGGCATAAAAAGAGAGGGAGCCTGTGGGTTCCCTCTTTTTGCGGCCGGTTTCATTGGAGATAAAACAGAAGGGGCTTTCTGTAGAAAGTTCCCGCGGGGTCTTCAACGGCTTTTGTGGGGGTTATTTTTTATCAACTGGTTGTAGATGCTCTCTACTTGGCCGCCTTTTAGGTAGACCCGCGGCACCCTTTTGGACAGCGCGCACACCACCTCATAGTTGATGGTGCCCTCCCAGCCGGCCAGCTCCGTGGCGGTGATCTCCTCCGCCCCGTCCCGGCCGATCAGGGTGACCCTATCCCCCATACTGACCGGCCCCAGCGCGGTTACGTCGGCCATCAACTGGTCCATACAGATGCGCCCCAGCACCGGGCAGCGTTTCCCGTGGATTAACACCTGCGCCCCGCCGCCGGAAAGCGCCCGGGGGTAGCCGTCGGCATACCCTACCGGCACGGTGGCCACCCGCATGGCCCCCTGGGCGGTAAACTTGCGCCCATAGCTTACCGTTGCCCCGGCCTGCACCGTTTTTACATGGGATACCACCGACCGCAGCGCCAGCGCCGGTTGCAGCCTGGGCTGGGCCCGCATCTCACCCGAAGGGCGCAGGCCATACAGCACTACCCCGGCCCGCACCATATCCATATGGGAGAGGGGGTAGTCGAACACCGCCGCCGAGTTGGCGCAGTGCCTGTACTTAAACCGCAGCCCCTCCCGTTGCAGGGCCTCTACCATCTCTTTAAAACAGCCGAACTGCCGCATGGTAAAGGCGTCCCCCGCCCGGCCCTCGTCCGAAACGGCAAAGTGGGTGAAGATGCCTTCCGGCTCCAGGCCCGGCAGGGTGCAGGCCGCCTTGACCTGGGCCACCGCCCCTTCGTCCCGGTTGATGTCCTGGAAGTAGAACCCCAGCCGGCTCATGCCCGTATCCACCTTGGCGTGTATCTTCACCCGCACCCCGGCCCGCTGGGCATGGGCAGACAGGGCCTGGGCGTACTCGGTGGAATAGACGCACTGGGAGATGTCCTCCAGGGCCAGCGTTGCGGCCTCTTCCGCCGGGGTAAAGCCCAGCACCAGCACCGGCCGGCGGATACCCTGCTGCCGCAACTGTAGGGCTTCCTCCAGGTTGGAAACCGCAAACCACCCGGCGCCCAGGGCCTCCAGTTCGCCGGCAACCCGTTGGGCCCCGTGGCCGTAGCCGTCTGCCTTGACCACGCAGCAGACGGCGGCCTTGGGGCCGGCTGCCTGCCGTACCTGGGCAAAATTGTGCGCCAGCGCATCCAGGTCGATCTCCGCCCATGTCCTTCTCAGTATCTCTTCCATAAACGCCTCCCTCTCCCGGTGCCGGGGCTTTCCATGACCATCTTTTGGGTATTATACCACCTTTACCGCTGCTTGGCAAGGCACCCTGCGGGGGTGGGCGGCAGGGCGCCTTCTAACTGTAGCAGCTTTTGCTTGCGGCCGATCCCGCCGCCGTAGCCGGTGAGGGAGCCGTCGGCCCCTATGACCCTGTGGCAGGGGATGAGGATGGAGATGGGGTTGCGGTGGTTGGCCATACCCACTGCCCGGAAACCCTTGGGGCAGCCGGCCATTTCCGCCAACTGCCGGTAGCTGCGGGTTTCCCCGTAGGGGATTGCCAGCAGGGCCTGCCAGACCCGCTGCTGGAACCCGGTGCCTTTGGGGGCCAGGGGCAGCCCAAAGGCCCGCCGCTTGCCCCCGAAGTATTCCTCCAACTCCCCCTTTGCCCGCAGCAGCAGGGGCGTTTCCTCTTCCGGGCTGCCGGGCAGTATCTCCCGGCCAAACAGCAGGTGGGTCAGCGCGCCGTCTTTTTCTGCCAAAGTCAGGGGCCCCAGGGGGGAATCCCAAAATAAGCTGGCCATGGTGTTTCCTCCTTGTCGATTTGCATGATTTTCTCCTTTTCCACTTGCGGGCAGGGGCTTTTTCCGTTATACTATATGAAAAATGGCCTTATCCCACGGGGGTGGTACCCCGGCGGCCGGCGCAGCGCTTGCCCCGGCCGTTTCACGGAATACTATACCACTTTCCCGCAAAAACCGCAAGCCTCCGGGCTAAAGGGGCGTGTACGAAAAGGGGAGTTTATGACGAAATTTTGGCCTCCGGCGTGGGCGTTGATTCTCGGCTGCCGCCTCGGTCGGCGACGGGAAATCGCCAC
>CANOFK010000113.1 GCA_947565265.1 uncultured Clostridia bacterium
ATACCAGGACAGGCTTTCTTATTACACAGATTAAACAGGTGCAGGGCAGGGTGTTCCAGCGGCTGCTGGACGAATGCGGGGTAGACGCCTTTAACGGGGCCCAGGGGCATATCCTCTATGTGCTTTGGCAGCAGGACCGGGTGCCCATTGCCACACTGGTGCGGGGCACGGGGCTGGCTAAAAATACCCTGACAGCTATGTTGGCCCGCATGGAGGCCCAGGGCCTGGTGGTGCGGGGGACCGGCCCACAGGACCGCCGGCAGGTGTTGGTGGCCCTGACGGAGAAAGCTAGGGGCCTGCGGGAGCAGTACGAGCAGGTTTCTCAGGAAATGAACAGGCTGTTTTACCAGGGCCTTACCCAAGAGGACGCCGCGTTGCTGGACAGCCTGCTGGACCGGGTGCTGCTGAACTTGGAAATGTGTGAAACGCGGCTGAAGAATCAGAAAAAAGGAGAAGTGCACAATGGGAAAAATCAAAGGGAAACTGAGCAATGACTTCTGCCCCCAACAACTGTTCCTGTACGGCAACTACCAGGAGGACGGCACCCCCCACTTTGGGCTGTTCTGCTGGTTCAGCTACTGTAGCCTGGAGGAGGAAGCGGGGGAGTGGCTGGGCGTAATGGCCTGTATTGGCGAAGACAAGCTGACCAAGGATTTGATCCGGCGGCAAGGGGTGTTCTCGGCCAACCTGGTGACGCGGCCCCTGTTGCCCCTGGCTGATTATTACGGCACCGTTTCCGGCCGGGATCCCCACAAAATGGACCGCCTGCCTACGGTGGAGCCCGGCCAGGTGCTGCACGTGCCTACCATTGCCGAAAGCCCGGTGAGTTTTGAACTGCAAGTGGTGGAGGAGCGCCATTTGGCACCGGGCAGCGACCTGTTTATCTGCCGGGTGCGCAATGTACTGGTGGAGGAGGATCTGGCGGCAGAGGATCAGCCCTTTATCCAGCGGCTGTTGAGGGCGGACCCGGTGATCACGGCCGGCGACGCCCGGTATGCCGCCCTGGACGGCCAGGATCTGGGCCCATGGGGGGAGGCCAGGGCAGACCTGCCGCCGCTTTAGGATATAGAGGGCGGCAAACCTGCCGCTACCGCGCGCCAAACAAAAAGCCGGGCCCGCCTGCAGGGGAGCGCAGACGGGCCCGGCTTTTTTACGTATCAGGGGGGCAGGGGTTACAGCCGCTTGACGAACAGGCAGCGGATGGCGTTGAGCACCGCCAGGATCATGACCCCGACATCGGCGAAAATGGCCAGGTACATATTGCCAATGCCCAGCGCCCCCAGCAGCAGGCAGGCAAACTTTACCCCCAGAGCCAGGAAGATGTTTTGGTGCACAATGCCCAGGCATTTGCGGGAAATTTTGATGGCTTTGGCGATTTTCATGGGGTCATCGTCCATCAGCACAATGTCCGCGGCTTCAATGGCGGCGTCCGAGCCCATTGCCCCCATGGCAATGCCAATGTCGGCCCGGGAGAGCACAGGAGCGTCGTTGATGCCGTCACCCACAAAGGCCAGTTTGGCTTTGCCGCTCTGCTCTGCCAGCAGAGTTTCCACCCGGGCAACTTTGTCGCCGGGCAGCAACTCGCTGTAGGTCTGGCTGATGCCCAAGGCGGCTGCCACCTGCTTCGCTACCGGGCGGGAATCGCCGGTAAGCATGACGGTTTTTTCCACCCCCGCGGCTTTTAAGGCGGATATGGCTGCCCCGGCATGGGGCTTGATCCGGTCGGAAATCACAATATGCCCGGCGTACGCCCCGCCTATGGCCATATGGATGATGGTGCCGGTTTTGTGGCAGGGGGCGCAGGGCACGCCCAGCCGGTCCATCAGCTTGCTGTTGCCGGCGGCCACCTCTACGCCGTCTACCTGGGCGATTACGCCGTTGCCGCTGATCTCCTGCACATGGGATACCCGGTTGCGGTCCAATTCCTTGCCGCAGGCCCGCTGGAGGCTTTTGCTGATGGGGTGGGAGGAGGCGCTCTCCGCCAAAGCGGCGTATTCCAGCAACTGGGCCTCTTCCATAGCGTTGTGGTGGATGCCACTGACCTCAAAAACCCCCTCGGTCAGGGTGCCGGTCTTGTCAAATACCAGGGTTTTGGCTTGGGAGAGGCTTTCTAAGTAGTTGGAGCCCTTTACCAGAATACCCTCCTGGCTGGCCCCGCCAATGCCGGCGAAGAAACTGAGGGGGATGCTGATGACCAGCGCGCAGGGGCAACTGATAACCAGGAAGGTCAGGGCCCGGTACAGCCAGGCGCCCCAGGCGGCGGGCTGGCCAAGGGCCAGCAGTACCAGCGGCGGCAGCAGGGCCAGGGCCAAAGCGCTGTAGCAGACCGCCGGGGTGTAGACCCTGGCAAACCGGGAGATAAAGCCCTCTGACCGGGACTTGCGGGAACTGGCGTTCTCTACCAGGTCCAGGATTTTGGATACGGTGGACTCCCCGAAGGCTTTGGTGGTGCGTATCTTCAGCACGCCGGTCATGTTGATGCAGCCGCTGATGACCTCGTCCCCTTCGGCGGCCTGGCGGGGCAGGCTTTCGCCGGTGAGGGCGCTGGTGTTCAGGCTGGTGCTGCCCTCCAGAATCACGCCGTCAATGGGGACTTTTTCACCGGGCTGCACCACAATAACGCTGCCGGTTTCCACCAGATCCGGGTCCACCTGCTCCAGCCGGCCGTCCTGCTCCACATTGGCGTAGTCCGGGCGGATATCCATCAGGTCGCTGATGCTGCGGCGGCTTTTGCCCACAGCGTAACTCTGGAACCACTCCCCGATCTGATAGAACAGCATGACCGCGATGGCCTCCAGGTAGTCTCCGTTTTCGTACACGGCCAGGGCCATTGCCCCTACCGTAGCCACGGCCATCAGGAAGTTTTCGTCGAATATCCGCCCGTTACGGATGCCCTTTAGGGCCCGCAGCAGGATGTCATAGCCGATGAGGAAGTAGTCGGCCAGGTACAGGGCCAGCCGTACCCAGCGCCCGGCGGTGGGGAAGAGCAGCCAGTCTAGCTGGGTAAAGGCCCCGGCGGGCAAAAGCTGTAAGCCCAACAGGATGGAGGTGGCCAGCAGGATGCGCACCAGCATGGCCTTTTGTTTCCGGGTCATGCCGCTGCCGGGCCGGGCGCCTACCACAAACCGTAGCACGGCTGCGGTTACGATCACAAGGGCCAGCAGGCTGTTTATGATGAAGGCTTGCATGGAGAAGGCTCCTTTCTATACAATGTATGGCGATGTATGGCAAGTGTTTGGGGGATATGGAGCGATTACAGGAAGATTTCGCAGTCCGGCTCTACCTTGCGGCAGGCTTTCAAGACGTTTTCCATTACGGTAGCAGGCTCCTGGCCATCGGCAAACTCCACGACCATCTTCTGGGTCATATAGTTGACGGTGGCAGCCTGTACGCCGGCGGTTTTCGCGGCGGCGTTCTCCATCAGGTTGGCACAGTTGGCGCAGTCTACTTCGATTTTATAGGTCTTTTTCATGGGATAAGCCTCCTTAAAGCTTTTAAAGATTTTATGATTAAGCACTTGTTTAATCATCTTGCTTGCAGTATAATACAGTTGGACCCATAAGTCAATGGCCGGGGCATATTCTCTGCCAAACGGGCGAAAAGTATTTCTATTTGGGCGAAAGCCGCAAGGAAAGGGGACGGTTTGATGGACGGGACAGGCACCATGGGGGCGCCGGGCAAGCTGGAGCTGCCCCATCAGCATGGGGAAGGGCACGCCACGGCGCAAATGCAGGCACAGCTAGGCCAGGTGGAGCATTTTCAGACGGTGGCGGAGGTTTTTAGGCAACTGGGGGACCCTACCAGGATCCGGATTTTTTGGCTGTTATGCCACTGCGAGGAGTGTGTGATCAATATTTCGGCCCTGCTGGGGATGTCAAGCCCGGCGGTGTCCCATCACCTGCGGCCGCTGAAGAACAGCGGGCTGATTGTTTGCAGGCGGGTGGGGAAAGAGGTGCATTACCGGGCCGCGGATATCCCGCAGAGCAGGCTGCTGCACCAGATGATCGAGCAGGTGATGGAGATTACCTGCCCGGAGGCGCGGGGAGGGGCCCAATGAGGCCGGCGGCAGGGGGGCAGGGCGCCGGCGCGGCGCTGCTGTACCCAGGGATCAGCCTGACATATATGGTGGGTGAACAGGCGCACATACACCAGATAGAGGGGGATAGGCTGCGGATTACCTACTGCCGGGCGGGGCAGTTGGCGTGGGAACAGGACGGCGGGCAGCGGCATCTGGCACCGGGGGATTTTGCCGTACAGGGCGGGGCGGGGCCTGGGGAAACCACCCCCGAAACCCGGCCCAGCGGGGATTTTGCGGGGCTGGCCCTTAGTGTGGATTTGCAGGAGGCCGCGGCTCGTCCCCCAGAACCACTGGGGGACACGGCGGTTTTTGGGCGGCTGCGGAACCGGTTTTGCGGGGGGAATCAACTGGTGATTTTAACGGAAAACGGGGAGAGTAGGAACCTGTTTTCGGCATTTTACGACAAACCGGGGGACTTGCAACTGCCTTACCGGCGCATTAAGGCCCTGGAATTGCTGCTGTACCTGGCGGGGTGGGAACCGGCTAAAGATCAGCCGCAGGAGTACCGGGCAGAGCAGGTGGCCGTGGTGCGGGCGATACATGGGCATCTGCTGGCGCATATGGAGGAGCGGGTGACGATAGAGGAGCTCTCCCGGCGGTATTTGATGAACCCAACCACCCTAAAAGCCGCATTTAAGGCGGTTTATGGGACTTCGCTGGGGGCGCACATTAAGGAGCACCGGATGGAGCAGGCGGCCAGAATGCTGCGGGAAAGCGGCCGGAGCATAGCCGGGATTGCGCAGGCGGTGGGGTACGATAGCCAGAGCCGGTTCGCCGCTGCCTTTAAAGAGGTGTTTGGGGTGCTACCCTCGGTGTACAGACGGCAGGGGAAAGAGTGATGAGAAATATTATACTTTTCATGGGGGCTGGAAGGCGCTTTTGCGGGGTTATGGGGCAGGTATTGGGGGGATAAGAGGC
>CANOFK010000114.1 GCA_947565265.1 uncultured Clostridia bacterium
AGCACGCTGCCAAATCGCCATTCATCCACACTCGTCTTTTCATTCGCTTCCATCTTAATATCGTCGGGGCTGATCTCCACGGAGTTGTCCTCCTGGATCTCCGGCATGACCTCCAGGGAAGAGAAGGAGGTGTGCCGCCGGCCGGCCGCGTCAAAGGGGGAAACCCGCACCAGCCGGTGCACGCCCATTTCGCCCTTCAGGTAGCCGTAGGCGTTTTCGCCCTCTACCAGCACGGAGGCGGATTTGAGGCCGGCCTCGTCCCCGTCCAGGTAGTCCAGGGTAGTGACCTTAAAGCCACGGCGCTCGGCCCAGCGGTTGTACATGCGGAAGAGCATCTCCGCCCAGTCCTGGGCCTCGGTGCCGCCGGAGCCCGCGTGGAAGGTGAGGATGGCGTTGTGGCCGTCATACTCGCCGGTGAGCAGGGTGGAAAGGTGCATGGTTTCTATCTCTTTGGCAATGCCGTCCAGCTCGGCCTCAATCTCTTCCAGCAGGGAGAGGTCCTCGGCCTCGTCCCCCAGTTCGATCAGGGCGGCGGCGTCCTCGCACCGGGCGCACAGGCGCTGGTAACCCTCGTCTTTGGCCTTTAGCCCGGCCATACGCTGGGTGATTTTCTGGGCGTTCTGCATATCGTCCCAAAAGCCCGGCTCGGCGGATTTGTGTTCCAGCATCTCCACCTCTTCCCGCAGGCGGGCAAGGCCCAGGGCGCCGCTAAGGGTGGCAAGGGCCTCTTGCTGGCCGGCAAGGCGGCGGCCCAGTTCTTCAAATTGCAGCATATATCTTCACTCGCTTTCCATAGGTTTCCACAGTATGGGCAGGGCAGTGGGGGCGCGCCCCGACGCGGCGGTACATCCCCCGTATCCGCACGGTGTAAAGGTTATTCCTCATTATTATAACGGATGGGGGCGAAAATGTAAAGGGCCAATCCGCAGAGGGCGGCCAAAAGCGCGGGCAGGGGCCGGTGTCCGGCCAATTTGTTAACAGAATGAAAATTCCCCCCATGCCCATTGAACTTTCTGACAAAATCGTGTACAATAACCATGATACGGAATGGACAGCACGGAATTGGTAAACTATGAATGGAAAAGGAATGGATTTCGGTTATGATTGATTTTACCGGAATAAAGTGCCCGGTTTGCGGCGTGGCGTTTAAGGAGGGGGACGACGTTGTGGTGTGCCCCCAGTGCGGCGCGCCCTACCACCGGGACTGCTACAACCAAGAGGGCAGATGTATCTTTACCGGCCTGCATGAGGCGGGGGAGGAGTGGAAACCGCCTGCGCCCCCCAAGCCGCCGGAGGCGGCCGTGCGGGTAAAGGACAAGGAATGCCCGGTTTGCGGCTGCCTGAACGACCGGGACGCCGCTGCCTGTGCCCGCTGTGGGAATGACCTGCGGCGGCCCCAGCAGGCCGTGCCCCCCGGCCCGGCCCAGGCGCCCCCGCCCTATAACCCCTATGGGGCCCCCCAGCGGGGCGGGTATGGTGTGCCGCCCTTTGTCTTTGACCCGATGGGCGGGGTGAACCCGGCGGATGTGCTGGATACGGGGGTGAGCTTTGGGGATGTTTCCAAGCTGGTGCGGCAGAATACCACCTATTATATGCCGGTGTTCCGCTATATCAAGCAGACAGGGAAGAACAAGTTCAACTTTTCGGCGTTCCTGTTCTCCGGGGCGTGGATGCTGTACCGCAAGCAGTACAAGGGCGGCGCCTTGGTGACGGGGCTGATGTTCCTGCTTTACCTGCTGTACCTGGGGGCGTCGGTGTTTGTGGCTACGCCCGCGCTGTTGCTGCTGATGGAGGAGGCCGGGATGGACCCTACCCAGGGCTTTGCCCCCAGCAGCGCCCAGATGCTTATTATTTCCCAGCGCATGGCCACGGAACCGGGGCTGTATTTGCAGATATGCCTGCCGATGCTGTGCCTTTTGGCGATGCTGGTGGTGATGGTTGTGGTGGGGATGCGGGGCAACAAGATGTACCTGAAACACTGTGTTAAGACCGTGCGGCAGGTAAAGGCGGCCAATGTGGCCGACGAGCCCACCATGACCTTGGACGACAAGGGCGGGGTGAACACCTCCATTGCCATTTGTATGTTTGTGTGCTATTTCCTGCTGGTGAACGTGGTGCCGCTGCTGCTTTAGGCAGGGCAAGGGAACCGCTTGCGGGTTGTGCAAAACAGTTGGGCGATTTGGGCCCATACTTTTGCTTTTTGTGAGAAAAGCTGGAAATAGGGAGAAAAAGGGGGCTGCGGGTGGTGATCCCGCTGTAGGGGAAGGGCGCAGCCCGGCTGCAAGCCCCCCTTTTTGGCAGGGCCCGGAACCCTTTGGCGGGCCCAAAAGCGCAGTTAAAAAAAAGAGGAGATGAAGGCAGGATGCGGATAAGGAAAGCGGTCATCCCCGCAGCGGGGCTGGGTACCAGGGTGCTACCGGCGACCAAGGCTATGCCCAAAGAGATGCTACCGATTGTGGACAAGCCGGCTATCCAATACATTGTAGAGGAGGCGGCGGCGGCGGGGATTGAGGATATCCTCATCATCACCAACCGGGGCAAGGGCCTGCTGGAGGACCACTTTGACCGGGCCTCGGAACTGGAGGAGCGCCTGGCTGCCGACCCCGGTAAATCGGCCATACTAGAAGAAGTGCAGGGCATCAGCCGGCTGGCCAACATATGGTATGTGCGGCAGAAAGAAACCAGGGGCCTGGGCCACGCGGTGAACTGCGCCCGTAACTTTATAGGGAACGAGCCCTTTGCGGTGCTGTACGGCGACGACGTGATCATCGGGGAGGACCCGGCCTGCGGCCAGTTGATACGGGCCTATGAGAAGTACGGCCTGGGGGTAGTGGGGGTAAAGGAGGTTTCGGTAGAGGCGATACGCAAGTACTCCTCGCTAAAGGTGGAGCCTTTGGAAGAGGGGCGGTTCCGGTGTACGGATATGGTGGAAAAACCCCGGCCCGGTGAGGAATTTTCCCTATATTCCATACTGGGGCGCTGTGTGCTGCCGCCGGAAATCTTCGACATACTGGACGGGACCCGGCCGGGCGCGGGCGGGGAAATACAACTGACCGACGCTATGAAAACCCTGGCCCGCCAGGACGGGATGGTGGCGGTGGACTTTACCGGCAAGCGCTATGACATGGGAAATAAGCTGGGCGTGATGCAGGCCGGGGTGGAAGTGGCCCTGGGGCACCCGGAGATCGGGGAGAGTTTTAGGGCCTATTTGAAGGAGCTTGCCAAGGGGCTGTGAGCCCTGTTTTTGCAGGATAGCCCTGCCTTTTATGCAAAATGCGCCCCCAAAGCCGCTGTTTACAGGGGGATAGCGGGGCGGTAGTACCCGGTTATGGGGGCGGTAACCGGGGGATTAGAGGTAACTAATCGGGCGGTATGGGGCAGGTATTGGAGGCGGGGGCCGTCCAAAAGGTGTGGAAAGGGAGAAAAAACCAGACGCGGCGGTTTTGGCGCGTCTGGTTTTCCTGGTGGGCTGTGTGGGGGCCGGCGGGAGGGGCTTAGGACTGCTTGCTGCTGATGATCTTGCTGAGCTCCTCCATAAAGCTGTTGATGTCTTTAAACTGGCGGTAGACGGAGGCGAAACGGACATAGGCCACCTCGTCTACGGTTTTCAGCTTTTCCATAGCGTAAGTGCCGATGCGCTGGGAGGAAACCTCCTTATCCAGCGAGTTCTGAAGCAGCACCTCGATCTCACTGACAATATGCTCCAGGGTCTCCAGAGCTACCGGGCGCTTTTCGCAGGCGCGCAGCAGGCCGTTGAGCAGCTTTTGGCGGTCAAAGGCCTCGCGGGAGCGATCCTTCTTGATCACCACGATGGGTATGCTCTCGATGATCTCGTAGGTGGTGAACCGCTTGGCGCACTTTAGGCACTCCCGGCGGCGGCGGATGCGCTCGTTCTCGTCCGTGGGGCGGGAATCTACCACTTTGCTCTCGGTATATCCGCAGTAGGGGCATTTCACAGTTATAACATCTCCCTTAATTCTGGATGTTTTTGATTATACACGATGTTGCGGCTAAAAGCAAGGTGTTTGGAGAAATACTTACCATAAAAAAGATGGAAAGATTATATTGAGATAGATACAGAGGAATTTTTTTGCCCCCTGCCCGGCGCCGGCCTGGCGGCGGCCCCGGCTGCGCGCCATATGGGCCTGGGGGGAAAGGAGTGGACTATATATGGCGATTTTAACGGTGAAAGACCTCTCCCTAAGTTTTGGGGAGGAAAAGATACTGGAAGGCGTTACCTTTGAGATGCAGAAGGGGGAACGGGTGGGGCTGGTGGGGGTGAACGGCAGCGGCAAGACCAGCCTGTTTAAGGCCCTGACCGGGGAATATACCCCGGACGGGGGCGTGGCGGTGTTTGCCAAGGACGCCCGGCCCGGCTATATGGAGCAGCACGTGTGCCGGGACTTTGACAAGACCGCCTTTGAAGAGGTGATGACCGTGTTTGCCCCCCTGACCGCTATGGAAAGGGAGCTGGAAGCCCTGGCGGCCCGGCTTTCCGGCGGGGCGCCGGAGGAGGAGATGGAGGGGCTGATTTTGCGGCAGGCGGAACTGAACGACCGGTTTGTGGACGGGGGCGGGCTTACCTGCCGCTCTAGGGCCAGGAGCACGCTGCTGGGGCTGGGCTTTACCCAGGAACAGACGGAGAACCGGGTGGGGGTGCTTAGCGGCGGGCAGAAGGCCAAGCTTCAACTGGCGAAAATGCTGCTGGGCGGGGCCAACCTGCTGCTGCTGGACGAGCCCACCAACCATCTGGACATCAACGCGGTGGAATGGCTGGAGGGCTTTTTGTTGGGGTATACCGGGGCTTACATTGTCATCTCCCATGACCGGTACTTTTTGGACAAGGTTACGGAGCGTACCTTGGAGATGCAGGGCAAGACCGTGGACTCGTATAAGGGCAACTACAGCCGGTACCTGGAACTGCGGGCGGAAAAACGGCTGGCCGCCCCGCGGG
>CANOFK010000115.1 GCA_947565265.1 uncultured Clostridia bacterium
GGTTTTCTTGCTTTTTAGGCATATATTGGGGGCCTATGGGGGATCAGGCTGATGTTGGCCCCTCCGTCTTAGGTTGGGCCGGCGAAAGAAGGGGTCATATGCCCTTTGGGGCCTTGTTCAGGTAGTTTTTGTGGCGATAATCCACAAAGTTTTGCAAAAATCACTTGACTTTTCCAACGAATTTCTCTACAATGGAGTTATAAGCAGCCGCTGGCCCAGCCCGGCGGCTGTTTTGGGGTAAAACCGGGCAGCAAGGCGGCATGGCAATGCCAGCCCTGCCGTGGTTTCCGCACCAGAGCGGCACGATTTCTGTTGCAATCAAACAAAATTCCGGTAGAAAGAAAGTGAAAAATCTATGTTTTGCGTAAAAGGAGCCCCCTTTTTGTTGTTGGCCGGCGAGGCCCACAACTCCGATTCCTCCTCCCTAGCAGCCATGGAACCGGTGTGGGAGAGGGCCCAGGCCCTCTGCCTCAACACCCTGCTGCTGCCCGTAACCTGGGAGCTGGTAGAGCCGGAGGAGGGTCACTTTGACTTTGAACTGGTAGACGGGCTGGTTTTTGAGGCCAGAAAACGGGGGTTTAGGCTGGGCCTGCTCTGGTTCGGGGCCTGGAAAAACGGCCAATGCACTTACGCCCCGGCGTGGGTCAAAACCAACCTGTCCCGTTTCCGCCGGGCAGAGGTGCGCAAAAGGGCGCGCAAGGTCTGGCTGGATATGTTCAACGGCCTGGAATACTCCACCCTATCCTGTTTTTGCCAGGAAACAAGGGAGGCCGACGCACGGGCTTTTGCCGCCTTAATGGCCCATTTGCGGGAAACGGATCAGGAAGAACAGACCGTAGTCTACGTGCAGGTAGAGAATGAAGCCGGCATACTGGGCGCGGCCCGGGAGCACAGCGATGAGGCCGACAAGCTGTTTGCAGGGGCGGTACCCCCAGCGTTTGCCCAATATATGCGGGCCAACATCGATACCATGCGGGAGGACGTGCGGGCTGCCGTAGAGGCCGGGGCCCCCGCCGGCAGTTGGAACGAGGTTTTCGGCAACCAGGCGGAGGAGATATTCCAGGCCTACCATGTGGCCTCTTACATAGACGCGGTGGCCGCCGCAGGTAAGGCGGCCTATGATATCCCCATGGCAGTAAACGCCTGGCTGGAGCAGGGCCCTGCCGGCAGCTACCCAGCCGGCGGGCCGGTGGCGAAAATGATGGAGGTCTACAAATTTGCCGCGCCCCATATCGACGTGGTCTGCCCGGACATCTATGTGCCCAACTTCTGCCAGGTCTGCGACAGCTATTGCCGCCCGAACAACCCCCTGCTCATCCCGGAAACAGCCATACATAGCCTGGCTGGGCCCCGGCTGGTGTACGCAATCGGGCATTACCATGCCTGGGGGTTCGCGCCCTTTGGCTTTGACGGCATTGGCCAGCCTATGAGCGCTATGGCCGCTTTGGGCATGGACGAGAGCGATCCCCTGCTGTGTACGCCCCAGGATGGGGAGGAATACGCCTGGTACAACCGAACCCTGGCAAGCCTGGCCCCGCTGCTGGCCAAGGCCTATGGCACCAGCCGGCTACAGGCTGTCAGTTGTGAGCGGAACGGCGACATGGCCTTTGGCGGGTTTGCTTTCCGGGCGGTGATGGACCCTTCGGCCGTTACCCGCCGGGACGGGGTGTGCCTGGTGTTGCAAGTGGCCGAAGATGCGTTTTACCTGATCGCCAACGGCTGTATGCTGGAGGTCCACTCCACGGACCCGGCCCGGCCGTATGTGGATATCCTCGACCTGGAAGAGGGCAGCTTTGTAGACGGCGAATGGCAGCGCTACCGGCGGCTAAACGGGGACGAGAGCTTTTTATTGCGCTATGAAAAGCCGGTTTTACTGCGGCTGCGGCTATTTGCATACGCCTAAACGGTGCCGGAAAGGAAGGGAGGCAGTATGGAATACTATTTGGCCATTGATATCGGCGCGTCTTCCGGGCGGCATATTGTGGGCTGGCAGGAGGGCGGCGCTTTGCGCACCGAAGAGGTCTACCGTTTCCCCAATGGGGGGGTAGAGCAGGAAGGCCACCTAACCTGGGATGTGGGACGGCTGGAGAGAGAGGTGCGGGCAGGCATAGACGTGGCCCTTAGCCGCTACCCGCGGATCGAGAGTTTTTCCGTTGATACCTGGGGGGTAGACTATGTACTGCTGCAAGGGGATGAGCCGGTGCTGCCCTGCTACGCCTACCGGGACGGGCGCACCGAAAACGCCATCCCCAGGGTGCACGGGGTAGTCCCCTTTGAGGAATTGTACGCCCGTACAGGCATCCAGTTCCAGCCCTTTAACACCATTTACCAATTGTATGCCGACAAGCTGAGCGGCCGGCTGGAGGGGGTGACAGGCTACCTGATGATGCCCGAATACCTGATGTGGCGGCTTAGCGGGGGGCGGGCCCATGAGTATACCATTGCCAGCACCACCGGCTTGGTGAATGCCTCCACCTGTGAGTTTGACCCTGAGATCATTACGCGGCTGGGCCTGCCAAGGGGGCTGTTTGGTGCGCTCAGCCAGCCGGGGACAGTGCTGGGGACATACAAAGGCATGAGGGCGGTCCTTTGCCCTGGCCACGATACCGCCAGCGCTGTAGAGGGCATCCCCATGGAGGGGGAGGCGCTGTTTTTGTCCTCAGGCACCTGGAGCCTGTTGGGGGCTAAGCTCCCCAAGGCGATCACCACGCCGGAGAGCCGGGCGGCCAATTTCTCTAACGAGGGCGGGGTGGGGTATATCCGCTACCTGAAAAACATCATGGGTATGTGGATGGTAAACACCCTGCGGCAGGAACTGTGCCCAGGCCAGGGCTTTCCGGCCATTGTGGCGGGCGCGGAGCAAAGCGCGTACCAGGGCCTGGTCGATGTGACCGCCCAGCGCTTTATGGCCCCCCGGTCTATGAGCGGGGCCATGCAGGAGGCCCTTCGCGAGGGCGGCTTTGCCCTGCCCCAAGTTCCGGGGGACTACTTCCGGTGCGCGTACCGTTCCTTGGCAGCGTGCTATGGCGAGAGTGTGCGGGAACTGGAAACCCTCACCGGCAGGCAGTACACAACCCTCTATATTGTGGGCGGTGGAGCCAAGAACCAATATTTAAACCGCCTGGCAGGGGAGAGCACCGGGAAAAAGGTGGCTGCCCTGCCTATAGAGGCCACAGCGTTGGGGAATCTGCGGTGCCAAATCAAGGCGGCGCGGCTTACCTGAAGATAGCGGGGCGGCCCGTCAATATGCGGTAAAGGAGAGATGCGTGTGCTAGTGGAAACCAAAGCAAGGGTAGGGGTGTTTGCCATCGCATTGGGGGCGTACCTGCCCCAGTTCCCCAGCCTGGTGCCGGAGTTTGAGGGCCAGTATGCGGCATTTAAGAAAATGCTGCCCGGCTCGGCGGAACTGGTCGACGGCGGTATTGCCACCACCAAAGAGCAGGCCATGGTTGCTGGGGACAAGTTCCGGGCGGCAGATGTGGATTTGGTGGTCTTGCAGCTTTTGACCTATGCCACCTCCTACAATATGTTGCCCGCCGTGCGGGACCTGGACGTGCCTGTGGTACTGGTAAACCTGCAAAAGAGGAAAGCCCCTGACTACCAGAACACGGACACCGCCACCTGGCTGGGGGAACTGTACGCCTGCGGGGCTGTAGGCGAGATGGTGGCTGACCTGGAGCGGGCGGGCAAGCGCCACGCGGTGATTACCGGCGTGGTGGAGGGCGGCGACCGGGAGGCCCAGGCGGAGTTGGAGGACTGGGTGCGGGCCGCCCAGGTACGCCGGCGCTTTCGGGACACCAACCTGGCCCAGATCGGCCGGCCCTACCCAGGGATGATGGACCTGTACATTGACGAAACCAACCTGTACCACCGGATGTTCCTCTACACCAAGCAGTTTGATTGGGAGAAGATGTGGGCTATCGCAGACGGTGTTACCGATGAGGCGGCCATCCGCCGGAAAGCCCAGGACATTCTGGACACCTTTGACATAGAGGGCGGGGGCACCATAGAAAAGGTGTGGGACATGGCCCGGTACGTGGTGGCCTTTGAGCAGTGGGTGCAGCAGGAGCAGATCGCCCTGATTGCCTCCCACTATGACGGCTTTGCCAAAGGCCAGGCGGGCGTGCTGGACAGTATGCTGATTCCGGCTTTCTCCATGCTGATTAAGCAGGGGGTGGCCTGCGCGGTGGAGGGGGATATCAAAGTGGCCATGGCCATGAGCGCCCTGAAGACCATTGCCGGGACAGGGCAGCTCTCGGAGATGTACTCCATTGACTTTAACGAGGATTTATGCATCATCGGGCATAGCGGCTCCGGGGATGCGGCTATCTCTGCCAAAAAGCCAACCATGAAGAGGGTGGATGTTTTCCACGGCAAAGCCGGCGGCGGGTACCTGACCCAGTTCTATCCCCACCTGGGGCCGGTAACATACCTGGCCATTACCCAGGACCGGGACGGCCACTTTAAGTTTGTGGTGGCGGAGGGCGTGAACGAGGCGGGGCCTATCTTCAACTTTGGGGACACCAATATGCGCACCCGGTTTACCTGCGGCGCCCGGACGTTTTGCAACAAATGGAGCGAGGCCGGGCCTACCCACCATATGGCGGCGGCCAGCGGCAGGCACATCGGCACCATTTTAAAGGTCGCCAGGATCTTTAACGTGCCGGTGGACATTATCACCCGCTGAGCGGGAAGGAGGGACCATATGAAACCTATACTGGATGCGCCTTTCCTCACCGAAATGCGCAGGGCTACGGCCAATATGTACCGCCTGGGCTGGGATGAACGCAACGGCGGGAACATCAGCTACCTGCTGGACAGGGAACAGATGGCTGGTTATCTGGACTTAGGCCATGTAATACGGGAAATACC
>CANOFK010000116.1 GCA_947565265.1 uncultured Clostridia bacterium
CCACGAAGAGCTGCTCAAAGCCGGCGGGCGGTACGCCTACCTGTTCCACATCCAAAGCAAATATTATCAGGAAGGGGCTATGGAAGATGCCTGACACACAAAACCCGCGCCTGTCTTTCTGGCAGGCCCTATCCTACAGCCGCCGGGGTTTCGCCATCTGGTGGAGGGCCGAGCCCATGCTCCTCCTTTCCGCCGCCCTACGGCAAACAGTCGATGCCCTCTCCCCCTACCTGCCCCTGTACTTCACGGCCCGGCTGGTAAACGCCCTTGCCGGCGGCGGGGATGCCGGGCAGGTCTGGGCCATGCTCCTGGCCCTGCTGGCCTCTGCCGCGGGCATGGGCGCCCTACAGGCGGCCGCCCGCTGCTGGGACGAAACCATGGCCCACAGCCACCAGACCCCCACCTGGAACCGCCTGTTTTTTGAAAAACTCCTGGCCATGGACTTCCAGGACGTAGACGACCCCAAAACCCAAGCCCTGCTCACCAAAATCCAGCAGGACCGCAACTGGAGCGGCTGGGGCCTGCCCAAGCTGTACACCCTCCTCTCCGATGCCGTAGGGGCCCTGTGCCGCATTCTGGGCGCGGTGGCCCTGTCCGTCAGCCTCTTCACCCTGCCGGTGCCTCCGGGCAGCCCCCTGGGCTGGCTCAACCACCCTCTCTGCCTGGCAGGCATGGCGGCGCTGTTGCTGCTGTCCGTGCTGCTGTCCGGGGCCCTGTCCAACCGGGCTCAGGGCTACTGGGCCCGCTATGACGGCACCCAGGGGAACCGCTTGTTCACCTTCCTCTACTTCATCGGTATGCGGGAGCGCCACCGGGGCACAGACATCCGCACCTATGCCCAGGACCGGTTCCTGGAGTCCAAAGCGCGGGAGGATATGGAGGGCGAGTACTCCTTCGGCCCCAAATCCTCCATCGGCAAAGCAGCCAAAGGGCCCATGGGTGCCTGCCGGGCCGGTTCCGGGGCCGTGTCCCAGGTCTTTGTGGGCGCCATCTACCTGTTCGCCGGGTTAAAGGCCCTGGGCGGGGCCTTTGGGGTGGGCTCCGTCACCCAGTATGCCGGCGCGCTGGCCGGGCTGGCCCAGGGGCTTACCCGCCTGTTGGAGGTGCTGGGCGCCTTGCGGACCAACGCCGGTTTCCTCCAGTCCACCTTTGCCTTTCTGGATATCCCCAACCGGATGTACCAGGGCAGCCTGACCACCGAAAAACGCGCCGACCGCAACTACCAGATCGAGTTCCGGGACGTGTCCTTCCGCTACCCCGGCACCAGTACCTGGGCCCTGCGCCACGTGTCCATGAAGTTCCCCGTAGGCGCCCGGCTGGCGGTGGTGGGGGAAAACGGCTCCGGCAAAACCACCTTTATCAAGCTGCTCTGCCGCCTCTATGACCCCACCCAGGGCGAGATCCTCCTCAACGGCATTGATATCCGCAAATACCGCTACGATAACTACCTGTCCCTGTTCTCCGTGGTGTTTCAAGACTTCAAGCTGCTGGCCCAGCCCCTGGGGCAGAACGTGGCCGCCTCCGAGCACTACGACCGCCGCAGGGCCAAAGAATGCCTGCTAAAAGCCGGTTTCGGCGCCCGCCTTGCCGAACTGCCCCAGGGCCTGGACACCTGCCTATACCGGGAATTTGAGGATGACGGCGTGGAGGTGTCCGGCGGCGAGGCCCAGAAGATCGCCCTGGCACGGGTGCTCTACCAAGACGCGCCCTTTATCGTGCTGGACGAACCCACCGCCGCCCTAGACCCGGAGGCCGAGGCCGAGGTATACACCCGGTTCAATGACATCGTGGAGGATAAAACCGCCGTCTACATCAGCCACCGCCTGTCCTCCTGCCGGTTCTGCGACGATATCCTGGTGTTCCAAGGCGGCCGGGTGGTACAGCAGGGCCCCCACAGCCGGCTGGTAGAAACCCCCGGCCCCTACCAGTCCCTCTGGGAGGCCCAGGCCCAGTACTACCAGAACGAGCCCACCCCCGCCCAAACATAACCCCACAAAAAACCGCCCCCCAACCCGCAGGCTGGAGGGCGGTTTCAAGCTATGCCCGTCCCTACCTGTAAAGCAGCGTGGGCGGCACCATAGCCACAGCGCACCCCATAGGGGGCCTGCTCCCGGATGGCCCCCTACCATCAACCCCCACAAAAAACCGCCCCCCAACCCACAGGCTGGCGGGCGGTTCCGGGCTATGCCCGTCCCTTACTGTAAAGCAATGTTGGCAATGCCGTAGCCGTAACGGTACCCATGGGGCGTCTGGCTCATGCGCAGGTTATTCACGCCGCTCACGTCCAAAGTAATCTCCTGGTTGGCCCCATTAAAGGCCAGTTCCACCGTTTGCAGCAGCACCGGGTTGCCCTCGCTGTCCTTGTCCCCGTAGATGTACAGGGTATTGTTGGTGTCCCCGCTGTTGTCCAGGTGGCCCACGGTAAAGGTCATCCGCGTATACGCGCCGCCCAGGTTAAACTGCCACTGGCTGTCCGCGCCCCAACTGTTGGCGGTAAAGGTAAACCCTTCTGTATACGCCCGGCCCATCATGGTAAAGGACTTATTCGGGTCGCCGGTGTAAAGGGTAACGGGGCAGCGGCTATCCGTGGTATACTGGTAGGGCAGTATCTGCGCCGTCCCCTCCAGGTTGCTCCGCAGCACCGCGGTTTTGGCCGATTCCAACGGCTGCGTGTCCAGGGGCGAGGTGGAAAGGGTAATGTCCGCCATGCCGTAGCCATAGGTATAGCCACTGGTTTCCCGTACAAACAGCAACTGGTTCACGCCACGCACGTTCAGGCAATACGCCACACAGGACATGGTTTCCGTCAGCTCCAGGCTCTCCACCAGTTGCCCGTCCGCGTACACGTGCAGGGTCGAGCCCGCGCCGCCCCGGTTGTCTATATGGCCAATCACCGCCGAGAACTGCTCAAAATCCCCGCCCAGGTTAAAGGCTGCCTCGCTGCCGGCGCTCCAGGAACTCGCCGTAAAGGTGATGCCCTGGGTATAGAGGTTCCCCATCATGGCAAAGCCCTTCAGCGGGTCGCCGTCGTACAGGGTGACCGGGCAGCGGCTGTCCGTGGTGTACTGATAGGGCAGCGCCCGCTCCTGTGTAGAAAGGTTGGTGTCCTCCCAATACACCGCGCTGTGGGAGTCCGGCACCGTCAGGCCCTCCGCGGCCACATCCTCCGCCGTATACAAAATGGTATCCGCCATGCCGTAGCCATAGGTATAGCCGTCGGTTTCCCGGTAGAACCGTAGCTGCGTCACGCCCTTCACGTTCAGGCTGTAGAAATAGGTGGGCATATTCCAGGCCAGTTTTATGGTGTCCACCAGTTCCCCGTCCGCGTAGATGTACAAAGTAGACCCGGCCGTCCCCCGGTTGTCCAAAGAGCCCAGCTTAAAGGTCATCAGTTCATACTGCCCCTCCAGGCTGTAAGCGGCCTCGCTGGCGGCACTCCAGGAGCTCGCCGTAAAGGTGATCCCCTGGGCATAGGGCTTGCCCATCATGGAAAAAGTCTTCAGGGGGTCGTTGGTGTACAAAGTGACCGGGCAGCGGCTGTCCGTGGTCTGCTGGTACGGGTTCGCATAGTTGACCCCGTCATACACCCAGTGGGCAAACAGCGCGGTGTCCCCGGTAATCGGGGTGCTAAAGTCGAACTTCTCCCCCCCGTCCTTACCGCTGTACCAACCGGCAAAGATATAATCCTTCCGCCCCGGCTCATTGGGCACGGCGCAGGTCTGGCCCTCCGCCACCTCCAGGGTCTTGTACACACCGGCGCCGGGGTAATTCAGGTCAAAACTTACCGTATGGGTAACGGTTTCCGCCCACTGGGCATACAGGGTGAGGTTCCCATGCACAGCCTTGTCGAACACATATTGTTCGCCGCCTTGGGCCTTGGTAAACCACCCCAAAAACTTATACCCTTCCCGGCTGGGCTGGGCGGGGGCGGTAACGGGCTCACCGGGCTGCACCAAGGCCAAATAGGGGTTGCCCGCGCCCTCATAGTTCAGGTCAAACGTAACCATATAGCTGTCCGGGTCCGCTTTCTCCCAGCGGGCCTCCACCGTGGTATCGCCAGTAATGGGCGTGGTAAAGTCAAAGGGTTGCCCGTCTATGCTGTACCAGCCCTTAAATACGTAGCCCTCAAAAGCGGGGTCCCGGCTTGGCCGGGCGCAGGTATCGCCCTTGGCCACCCGTTGCTGCTCCCATATGCCGCCGCTGGGGGTGCCGTCATCCGGGGCATTCAGCATAAAGTTGACATAGCAGGTGTTCTGGATCACTTTCTGCACAAAGGTAAAGAACACCGTGGCCAGCTGGGCGCGGGTAGCCCAGCCGGAGGGGTTCAGCAGCGTGCGGCCGCCCTCCTTGCTGCCGTTGATGATGCCCTCGGCGTTGGCCCAGGCCAAGGCCTCCCGTGCCCAAGAGCTGGTCTTGTGCCCGTCCGGGAACACGTCCAGGTTGGCCGAGGCCGAGGTGTCGTAGCCCTTATGTTTGGCGTACTGGTAGAGGATCAGGGCCATCTGCTCCCTGGTAATGGAGTTGTTGGGCAAAAAGCGCCCGTCCTCATAGCCCACAACAATCAAGTTGGACGCCGCCCAGATTACCGCGTCCACAAAGAACCCGGACGTCACGTCGCTGAAACTTTTGTCGCCTATGTCCGCCGGCTCGCCGTCCAGGCGGTACAACACCGTAACCATCATCCCCCTGGTGGTGTTGGTGCCCGGCGAAAAGGTGTTGGCGCCGGTGCCGCTCATGTACCCATTGCTGTACATAAACTGGACCGGGTCATAAAACCAGTCGTTGTCCTTCACGTCGTTAAAGCGGTTCTGCCCGGCCGCCAAGGCAGCGGTTGGCAGCAAAGACGCCAACATACACA
>CANOFK010000117.1 GCA_947565265.1 uncultured Clostridia bacterium
CAAACAACGCCATAAATACCGTACAAACCCCTTGCAGGTAGTGGCTATACCCCATCAGGCTGTCACCCTTAATGGCAAAGCCGCCGGTACCCGCCGTACCAAAGGCCGTGGTCACGCTGTCAAAAAGGGGCATTCCCCCCACCAGCAGCAGCACAATCTGCACCAGCGTCAGCCCAATATAAATGGAGTACAGAATCTTTGCGCTGTCCTGCAGCTTGGGCACCAGCTTGTCCACCTGCGGGCCGGGGCTTTCCGCGCGCATTACGTGCAGCAGGGAGTTCTTCCCCTTGCCCATGGGGATCACCGCCAGCAAAAACACCAGCACCCCCATGCCCCCCAGCCAGTGGGTAAAGCTGCGCCAGTACAGCAGCCCCATAGGTAGGGCCTCAATGTCCGTCAATATGCTGGCCCCGGTGGTGGTAAAGCCGGAAACCGTTTCAAACAGGCAGTCAATATAGTTCGGCACCGCCCCGCTGAGGAAAAAGGGCAGCGCCCCCACCAGCGAAACCGCCACCCAGCACAGGGCCACGCTGATAAACCCTTCCCGTGCGCCAATCTGCTTGTCCCTGGGCGCAAACAGGTATGTGCTCAGGCTCAGCACCACCGCCAGCCCGGCCGCCAGCGCCGTGCCCCACACCGCCCCGGTTTCCCCCTGAAACAGCGAGATCCCCAGCGAGGGCAGCAGGCACACCGCCTCCACCCGCAGGATATAGCAGATCAGACGCAAAATCATCCTATGGTTCATACTCCGCCGCCTTTCCGGGTCAATCCTTAAAAACGTCGCTGAGGTCCTGGATCGCCCGGTCGGCCGCAGCCACCACAATCACCGAATCCCCCGCCTCAATGGTATCGCTGCCACCGGGGATAATGGTACGCCCCCGGCGGTTGATGCAGGCCAGCAGGGTGCCCTGTTTCAGCCGCAGTTTCATCAGCGGCTGGCCCAGGTACCACAGGCCCTTGCCCACCTGGAACTCCAGCGCGTCCACCCGGTCCTCCACAATCCGGTGCAAAGTCGTCACCGAACCGCCTTTGCGGTTGCCCATTGCCCGCACATAGCGCATTATGTCGCTGGTACACAGGTCTTTGGGGCTCACGGCACAGTCGATGCCCTTGTCCGTCAGCACTTCATTGAATTCCGTGCGGTTGATCTTGGTGATCACCTTATAGGTGCCCAAAAAGTTGGCGTACATGGAGATAATCAGGTTCTCCTCGTCAAAGTCGGTCAGCGTCACCACCGCGTCGGTCTGGCCCAGCCCTTCGGTGTCCAGTATATGCCGGTCAGAGCCGTCGGCGTTGATAATGGTCGCCTTCGGCAGCGCGTCCGAAAGTTCCTGGCAGCGGTCCGGGTTGATCTCGATCAGTTTCACGCCTACCCCCGCCTTCAGCAGTTCCACCGCCAGGTACAGGGCAATACGGCTTCCTCCCACAATCAGCACGTCCCGTATCTTCCGCTGGCTCAACCCCAGGTTGCGTATCAGCTTGGTCAGGTTGCCGCTGGGGGCGGTCACGTGCAGCCGGTCGCCCCCCCGCAGTTGGAAACTGCCGTCCGGGATAAACACCTCGGCCCCCCGCTGCACCGCGCAGACCAGTACCTTGACCTTAACTTTTTTGTCAAAGTCCATCAGCCGGCACCCGTCCAAAAAGCTGTCCGCCGCCAGTTCTATTTCCACAATCTCCACCCGCCCTTTGGCAAAAGAGTCCCGCCGCAGGAAGGAGGGGTACTGCAACAGCCGGAAAATCTCGCTGGCCGTGGCCATCTCCGGGTTGATCATCATGGAAAGGCCCAGCTCGTCCTTCCAGTCATAAAGCTGGCTAAAGTACTCCGGGTTGCGCACCCGGGCGATGGTGTGGGCGCAGCCCAGCTTATGGGCCGTAATACAGCACAGCAAGTTGGTTTCGTCCGCCGAAGTGGCGGCAATCAATAGGTCGCTCTGCCCCACATTGGCCTGGTTCTGGGTGCGTATGGTCGCCCCGTTGCCATGCACCACACTAATGTCCAAAGCCTGTTGGGCCTCCTCCAGCACCAGCTTAGTGCTGTCGATGACCACCACATCATGGCCCTCTTTGGCCAGTTGTACGGTCAGCGCCCAACCCACTTTCCCGTCGCCCACAATCACGATTTTCATTTTAATAACTTCCCATACCCAAAATATTTTTTAACCCAGGCATTTCCCAGGCTAACGTATATAGTAGCACAATCAGGCGGCAAGTTCAACCGTCAATTTTTCGCCCCTCTTCCCCTTCCCCCAGCCGGGAGGTACAATGGGGGCAGCGGCTGGCCTGGGGGTCTATCTCCGTTTTGCAGTAAGGGCAAAGCCGGGGAGCCGGCGCGGGGGCCGGCGTTTCCTTTTTGCGGCGCAGGCGGTTCATCGCCTTAACCAGCAGGAAAAGCACCAGCGCAATCAGCAAAAAGTTCAGCACCGCCGCCAAAAAACCGCCGTACCGCAGCACATCTTCTTCCCCCTGGCCTATCTGTACCGCCAAAGCGGCAAAGTTCACCCCGCCGGTCAGCAGCCCCAGCAGGGGCATAAACACGTCGTTCACCAGCGAGTTCACAACCCCCGTAAAGGCCCCGCCGATGATCACGCCTACCGCCATGTCCACCACGTTTCCCCTGGCAATAAACTCCCTAAACTCCTTCACGATCTTCACTTTATCTGCCTCCTTCTTCTTTTGCAACGCCCTGGCCCTGGCCCCCAAAAGCACATGAGCCGCCCGGCTGCACCCGGACGGCTAACAAGCAGGTCCTGTCAAGCAAGCAGGGCCTGCCACCCTGTTATGGTGCCCATGCTTTTCTCATTATACCAGCTTTCCCCCAGTTGTCAATCCCCTTCCCGCTGTTCCAGGTAGCTTTCCAGGTTCATCACGGTGCGGGGCGAAAGGAAATGCTCAATCTTCTCGCACTGCTCCAGTTCCTCCCCTGTGCCGTTGATGTCGCACAACAGCCGGTGCACCAGTTCGTGGCGGCGTAACAGGTACTCCCCCACCTCCCGGCCCGTTTCCGTCAGGGTGATGTACCCATACCGTGGAAGCTGTATCAGCCCCCGGTCCCGCAGGTTGCCCGCCATTTTCGATGCCGAAGAGGGTTTCACGTGCAAAGCCGCCGCCAGTTCCGACACCCGCACCACCCCCTCCTCCTGCCGTTGTATGCGGCAGATCATCTCCAAATAGTCCTCCATCGCCGCGGTGATCAGCCCATGCTCCAGCAGCCCGTAGCCCTTCAGCGTGTAAAAGCCCTCCGGCTCCATCGCCCGCCCTCCTGTCACAAGTTTGTACCATCGGAATATAGTGGTGTTAGGAAAAAGTTTTTCCCTCAACCAACTTATTCAGGAGCTGATAGATATATGTTTTCCCCCTCTGCTTTTAACGGCCGGCTCTCCGGCCTTTGCCGGGGCCAAACCGCCCAGGTTGCCGCCCTGGGCGCCCAGGGCCCCTTACGCCGCCGCTTACAGGATCTGGGCCTTATAGAGGGCACCACCGTAGAGTGCCTGGGCAAAAGCCCCCTGGGCGACCCCTGCGCCTATCTCATCCGGGGGGCGGTCATCGCCCTGCGCCAGGCGGACGCGGACGCCATCCGGGTCCAGGCCCCCCGTACGCCGGGTTGGGAGGCACAACCTGCGGGCCGCCCCTCCAGGGGAGCTGGCCTGCCTGCCGGGCAGGTGACCAACCATGGGGCTTTCTAGGGACTCCACCGGCGCCAAAGCCGCGGACGCCGGCCTGGTCATTGAGAAAAAATCCCCCTCCGACCGGGTAGTCGCCCTGGCCGGCAACCCCAATGTGGGCAAAAGCACCGTGTTCAACGCTTTAACAGGTTTGCATCAGCATACAGGCAACTGGCCAGGTAAAACCGTCACCAATGCCCAGGGCCACTGCACCCACCGGGGCCAGGGCTATGTGCTGGTGGACCTGCCCGGCTGCTACTCCCTACAGGCCCATTCCGCCGAGGAGGAGGTCGCACGGGACTTCCTCTGCTTTGGCGGGGCCGATGCCGCCGTGGTGGTCTGCGACGCCACCTGCCTGGAGCGCAACCTAAACCTGGCCCTCCAGGTGCTGGAGATCGCCCCCAAAACCCTACTCTGCGTCAACCTGCTGGACGAGGCCCGGCGCAAAGGGGTGGAGGTCGATCTAGAAGGCCTCTCCCGCCTGCTGGGGGTGCCGGTGGTCGGGGCCGCCGCACGGGAGGGCCGGGGCCTTGCGGAGCTGATGGACCAGGTAGAGGCCCTTTCCGCCGGGGATCCGCCGGTACAGGCCAGCCCGCCCGTCACCTACACCCCCCAGGCCGAGGCGCTGATCGCCCGGCTCATGCCTGCCGCCCGCCGGCTTTGTGGCAACGCCCTCTCCCCCCGCTGGCTGGCCCTGCGCCTGCTGGACGGGGCCGACGGCAGCCTGGCCCGCGCCCTCACCCAAGCCCTGGGTAGCGACCCGGCTGCGGACAGCGAGGTGCACGCCATCCTGTCCGATGCCCTCCCAGATCCCCAAGCCCTCCGGGACGAAATGGCCGCCTGCACCGTGCGCCGGGCCGAGGAGATCGCCCAGGCCGTCACCCAAAGCGGCCACCAGGGCTACAGCCCCCTGGACCGCCGGCTGGACCGCATCCTCACCAGCCCCCTCACCGGTTTCCCCATTATGCTGTTGATGCTCCTGGGTGTGTTCTGGTTGACCATCGCCGGGGCCAACTACCCCTCCCAACTGCTGAGCGAGGGGCTGTTCTGGCTGGGGGACCGGCTGGCGGAAGGGCTCGCCGCGCTGGGGGTGGCCCCCTGGCTCACGGCCCTGCT
>CANOFK010000118.1 GCA_947565265.1 uncultured Clostridia bacterium
AACCGCTCCGCGTCGTCAAAGTGGCCGTACAGGCTGCCCCGCTTAAAGTAATACTGGTTGTCAATCAGGTAATAGGTCACGCTGCCTATTTTCGCCTCAAAAATGCCGCAGTACTGCCGCCGCCACGCCACCGGCACGCTGATGCTGGTGATAAACTTCATCTTGTCCCGCAACTCCTGGGACACATTGTCGTACAGCGGCACCACCACCCGGCAGCCCACCATACGGGCCCGCAGGGCCTGGGGCAGCGAGCCCGCTACATCCGCAAGGCCACCGGTGGCCGAAAAGGGCAATGCTTCACTGGCACAGTATAAAATCTTCATGGTAGAATTTCCTTTCTACTATATTCTGCCTGAACTTGCGATCCCCGCTTACCCCGCCGACTGGGGGGCCGGCTTACACCCGGCTGCCCTTGCCCACGTAAACAGGGTAGCTCTGGTAGCCGGACATGGTGCGGTTCATGTCAAACTCCACATTCTTATCCGCCACCACATAGTCCAGCTTGGTGCCCTCGCCAATCACGCAGTCCTGCATAATCACGCAATTCTTCAGCTTGGCGCCCTTCTTCACCTTCACGCCCCTGAACAGCACGCAGTTCTCCACTTCCCCGTCAATCACGCAGCCGTCCGCCACAATCGAGTTGGTCACCGAAGAGCCCAGCCCGTACTTGGCGGGCATATCGTCCCGCACCTTGGTGTAAATCGGCCGGTCCGCCGGGAATAGTTGGGCCCGCACCTTGGGATCCATCAGCGCCATGTTGGCGTCAAAATAATCCTTAAAGGAGGTAATGGTGTAGGCGGCGCCGGTATACGCATAGCCGTATACCTTCAGCTCCTTCAGGTTGCGCTGCATCACGTCCCGGTCAAAGTCGTACAGGTTCCGGCTCATGCAGTCGTCCACCAGGTCCATCAGTTTCTGCCGGCGTATAATGCATTTGCCAATGCCGTAGTTGCAGTTGGCGTCGCTGCCCCGTTTCACCAGCATATCCCGCACAAAGCCCTCCGGGTCCACCGTGTACACCACGTTCTTATCCGTGTCCGGCGAGTTCCCGTGCCGGTAGATAATGGTAATATCCGCGTTTTTCTCCGTATGGAACCGGAACACATCCCGGTAGTCGATATTGGACACCGTGTCGCAGTTGGAGAACAGCACGTATTCCTCTTTCGAGTTCTTCAAAAACCGGTGGATGGACGCCAGGCTGGCCACCAGCCCGTCGGTGCGGTCGGTCGCCGCGCCAAAGGGCGGCAGCAGGTACAGCCCCTCCCGCTTGCGCGACAGGTTCCAGGACTTGCCCGAGCCCAGGTGGTCCATCAAAGACTGGTAGTTCTCCTCCGTGATCACCCCCACCTTGTTCACCCCGGAGTTCACCAGGTTCGACAGGGCGAAGTCCACCAGCCGGTACCGCCCGCCATAGGGGATGGAAGCCATCACCCGGTTTTCCGTCAGTTCCCGCACGCGCTCCTCATGCACATAGGCAAACAAAATGCCAATTACGTCGTTGCCCCGCATCATATATAGACCAGCTCCCTTTCATTTGGGTTAATTTTTTCCGTTCCTGCCGTCTGCCCTCAGTTCTTCTGTGCCTCTTCGGCGTCCAGCATCTCTTTCGGGGCCACCGTGCCGCCGGCGGGCACCTTGCAGTTGGGGCCCACCACGGCCACGCCCCACTCGTCCTTGTTCTCCACGTTTTCGGGGCGTTGGCCCACCGTGGCCCCGGCGCCCACCACGGCGTTCTCGGCCACAATGGCATACTGCACCCTGGCGCCCTCCTCAATGCGCGCGCCGGGCATGATGATAGAAGAGTGCACCTCCGCCCCAGGGGCCACATACACCCCCGCAAACAGGATGGAGAACTCCAGGTCGCCGTACACATTGCAGCCCTCCGCCACGGTAGAGTTCTGCACATGGGCGCCCTTGGCAATGTAATGGGGCGGCATTACCGGGTTGCGGCTGTAAATGCGCCAGTCCGGGTCGCTCAGGTCCAGGGGGATATTGGGGTCCAGCAGGTCCATATTGGCCTCCCACAGGCTGTCAATGGTCCCCACGTCCTTCCAGTAGCCCTCAAAGCGGTAGGCAAACATCCGCTCCCCGGCATTTAGCATGGCGGGCAGCACGTTCTTGCCAAAGTCGTTGGAGCTCTTGGGGTCCTCCTCGTCCGCCAGCAGGAACTTCCGCAGTTTCTCCCAACTGAACACATAGATGCCCATATTGGCCAGGTCGCTCTTGGGTTTCTTGGGTTTCTCGTCAAACTCGTAGATAGAGCCGTCCTCGTTGGTGTTCAGTATGCCAAACCGGCTGGCCTCGGCCATGGGCACCTGCTGCACGGCAATGGTCACGGCGGCGTCCTTCTCCTTGTGGAAGGCGATCATCTCCGCATAGTCCATCTTGTAGATATGGTCGCCGGAAAGCACCACCACATATTCCGGGTTATACCGCTCAATAAAAGGTATGTTCTGGGTGATGGCATTGGCCGTCCCCTTGTACCAGTCCGATTTCTTGCTCTTCTGGTAGGGGGGCAGCACGTGCACGCCCGCGTCCATGCTGTCCAGGTCCCAGGGCTGGCCGGAACCGATGTATTCGTTCAGCTCCAGCGGCTGGTACTGGGTCAGCACGCCCACTGTCTCAATGCCGGAATTCACACAGTTGGAAAGGGGAAAGTCAATAATACGGTACTTGCCGCCAAAGGGCACGGCAGGCTTTGCTAAGTTCTTGGTCAGCACGCCCAGGCGGCTGCCCTGGCCCCCCGCAAGCAGCATGGCTACTACTTCTTGTTTGGGTAACATATTTCGTCCTCCTGAATTTGGATTTTTAACTCTATCACAAAGCCGCCGCTCCCACGGGGCCTTTGTACCTATCTCCGCCGCGCGGCCCTCTTAACCGGGCCCTGCGGGTGTGTCCAAAATAAACCGTGCAAAAGCAAGCCACCGGCCAACAAATCGTAAAAGTTTCGCCTTCTCACCTGCCGGTTCGCCCGGCCCGTGACGGCCGCTCTACTTGGCTGCGCCAAGTAGCCGGTGGCCCTCGCCCTTTTCAAAGGTGGTGGGGTTCTTAGGGGGCGACAATCGCCGGTGGCGATTTCCTGTCGCCGACCGAGGCGGCAGCCGAGAATCAACGCCCCAGAGCTGGCTACGCCAACTCTCCGCCGCCGGAGGCCCTCGCCCTTTTCAAAGGTGGCGGGTTTTCAGCTCGCCCTTACCGCCTTGCCGGCGCCCTCCTTTTTTGAGTCTATCACCTTGGGCGGCCCAAGCTTTTTGGCCTTGGCGGGTTTCTCCTTTTTGGCGGGTTTTTCCTCCCGGTGCACGCACTCCAAAAAGAACACCGTGTTCCCCGGCAGGGTCAGCTCCACGCACTGCTCGCAGCCGTGCATAGGCTCGTCAATGGTTTTCACCGCCTTGCCGTTGGTCACGCCGCCGCCCCCAAAGGCCTTGTCGTCAGAGGTAAACACCTCCGCCCAGGTGCCCCAGTAGGGTATGCCGATCTTATAATTCTCCCGCTGCACGGGCACAAAATTGCACACGCACACCAGTTCCTTGCCCTCCAAAGACTTCCGCCGGAAAGCGATCACACTCTGGGTGTAGTCGTCGTTGCTGATCCACTCAAAGCCGCCCCAGTCAAAGTCGATCTCCCACAGGGCCGGGTGCTCCAGGTAGAAGTGGTTCACCGCCTTAAAGAAGTCCTGGGCGTCCTTGTGCTCCTGGTACTGTAGCAGCCCCCATTCCAGTTCCTTTTCAAAGTTCCACTCGTTTTTCTGGGCGAACTCCGTGCCCATAAACTGCAGCTTTTTCCCCGGGTGCCCCATCATATAGGCCACAAAGGCCCGCATCTGGTCGGCCTTCATCTTATCGTCACCGGGCATCTTGTTGATGAGCGACCCCTTCCCGTACACCACCTCGTCGTGGGAGATGGGCAAAATAAAGTTCTCGGAAAACGCGTAGAAGAAGGAGAAGGTCAAGCTGTTGTGGTTCCCGCTGCGGAACAGCGGGTCCATGGACATATACCGCAGCATATCGTTCATCCAGCCCATATTCCACTTGTAGTTGAACCCCAACCCGCCCATAAAGGTGGGCTTTGTCACCATAGGCCAAGCCGTGCTCTCCTCGGCGATCATCATCGGGTCCTGCACCTCGGCAAAGGCGGCCTCGTTCAATGCCTGCAAAAAGGCCACCGCCTCCAGGTTCTCCTTGCCCCCGTCCTTGTTGGGTATCCATTCCCCGTCCTGCCGGTTATAGTCCAGGTACAGCATACTGGCCACCGCGTCCACCCGCAGGCCGTCCACATGGTACTCCTTCAGCCAAAACACCGCGCTGGAGATCAAAAAGCTCATAACCTCCGGCCTGCCGTAGTCAAACACCAGGGTGCCCCATTCTTTATGTTCGCCCTTTCGGGGGTCCTCATACTCATAGCAGGGGGTGCCGTCAAACCGGGCCAGCCCGGCCGCGTCCTTGGGGAAGTGTGCGGGCACCCAGTCCATAATCACCCCAATCCCCGCCTGATGGCACCGGTCCACAAAGCGCATCAAATCCTCCGGCTGTCCGTAGCGGGAGGTCGGCGCGAAGTACCCCATCACCTGGTACCCCCAAGAGCCGTCATAGGGGTACTCGGTCAGCGGCATAAACTCGATGTGGGTAAAGCCCATCTCTTTCACATACGGGATCAGCTCATCCCCCAGCTTATCGTAAGAGAACACGCTCCCGTCCGCGTACTTGCGCCAGGAACCGGCGTGCACCTCATATATATTCACCGGCTGGTTGTAATGCTTAAGGCTCTCCTTTTTTT
>CANOFK010000119.1 GCA_947565265.1 uncultured Clostridia bacterium
GTGCTTGAAGTGCGACCAGATCCTCAAGTGCTTTGTGGCCGTGGTGAAGATCAACAGCTACAACTGGATGAAAAACCTGACTAGGGATAAGGGGGTAGACAGCCATGCCTAAGGCGTTGCGGGCCGGGCTGCTGGCGCTGGCGGCGCTGATATGGGGCACGGCCTTTGTGGCCCAAAGCATGGGCATGGAGTACATCGGTCCCTGCGCGTTCAACGCCGCCCGCAGCTTTGTGGGCAGCATAGCCCTGCTGCCGGTTATTTTCGCCGGCGACAGGCTGCGCCGGGGGGCCGGCGAGGCAGAGCGCCGGGCCAATGCCTGGGGCAACCCGGCCCTGTTGCGGGGCGGGCTGCTGTGCGGGCTGTTCCTGGCGGCCGCCAGCCTGTTGCAGCAGGCTGGCCTGCAATCCACCGGGGCAGGCAAAGCCGGGTTTCTAACCTCCCTGTACATCGTCATGGTGCCGGTACTGGGGATCTTCCTGGGCCGGCGGGGCGGCAAGAAGATCTGGCTGGCCGTGGCCCTGGCGCTGGCCGGGGCCTATTTCCTCAGCGTCACCGGGGGGATGGGCAACTGGGGCATGGGCCTGGGGGACGGCATGGTGCTTGTCAGCGCGGTGTTCTTCTCCTTCCACATTTTGGTCATCGACCGTTTCTCCCCCCAGGTAGACTGCATCAAGCTGTCCTGCCTCCAGTTCTTGGTGGCCGGCCTGGCCTCCGCCGTCCTGGCCGTGGCGCTGGAGGGCGCTACCTTTCGCTGGGAGGGCCTGTTGGCCAGTTGGGGGCCCCTGCTCTATACCGGGGTCATGTCCAGCGGGGTGGCCTATACCCTGCAAATCATCGGCCAGCGAGGCCTGGAACCGGCGGCAGCCTCGCTGATCATGAGCCTGGAGTCGGTCTTTGCGGCCCTGTCCGGCTGGCTGGTGCTCCACCAGCCCCTGTCCGGCCGTGAGCTGCTGGGCTGCGTGCTGGTATTCGGCGGGGTCGTGCTGGCCCAGTTGCCGGCGCGCGCGGGAAAAGGCCCCTCCCCCGGCGCCTGAACCCGATCCCAATCTTAGAGTCTGTTTTAAAACGCCGAAACGCCGTCTATTTTGCCCTAAAACGGTGCTTTCTGCGTCAAAAATCCTCGAAAGGCTGCAAGCCTTTCTTGCGGTTTTTTCCTTGAAAGCCCTCGTTTCTGGACAAAAATCCGACATTTCTCCGGTTTTAAAACAGACTCTAGCCAGAGGCCGGGCCCTGGCGCCCACAGGGCCCGGCAGCCCGTATAAACCACACCACTTACCGAACAGAGAGGAAAAGCATTATGAGAATCATCCACGTGGAAAACTACGAAACCCTCAGCGCCATGGCCGCGGATATCATCGCCGCCCAAGTACTGCTCAAACCGGACTGCCTGCTGGGCCTGGCCACCGGCTCCTCCCCCCTGGGTACCTACCGGGAGCTGGCCGCGCGCTGCCGGGCCGGCCGGCTGGACTTCAGCCGGGTGCGCACCGTCAATCTGGACGAGTACTGCGGCCTGGATGCAGCCAACCCTCAAAGCTACCGCTATTTTATGGACCAGAACCTGTTCGGCCAGGTGAATATCGACCCGGCCAACACCCACCTGCCCAACGGCACGGCCCCGGATATGCAGGCCGAGTGCGCCCGCTACGAGGCCCTGGTAGAGGCCCTGGGCTGGCCGGACCTGCAACTGCTGGGCATCGGCCACAACGGCCACATCGGCTTTAACGAGCCCGCCGGCCACTTCCCGGCCCAGGCCCATACGGTCACGCTGGCGGAAAGCACCATCCAGGCCAATTCCCGGCTCTTCGACCGGATCGAGGACGTGCCCACCATGGCGGTAACCATGGGCGTGGGCACCATCATGAAGGCCCGTAAGGTGCTGCTGATTGCCGGCGCGGACAAGGCGGACATTGTGGACAAAGCCTGCCACGGCCCCGTCACCCCGGAGGTGCCCGCGTCCATCCTGCAACTGCATCCGGACGCCACCGTGATCCTGAGCAAATAAGAAACAAGGAACGTTCGCGGAACAACGTTTCCCCTACCGGCATAGGATGGGCCGAGGGAGGCGGTGTTCGTGAACATATTGCGTATGGTAGGCCCGGCGGGCCTCATAGCCTATCTGCTGGCAGGGCTGCTGATGGTAGTCGGCGCGGTAGAGCTGCTCCGGCGGCTGTGTTTCTGGCTGCACAACGGCAGCGGCCTGGGGCCGGGGTCCCGGCGGGCAGGGGGCACAGGGGCGGGGGACAGGGAAGGCCCTGGCAAGCTGGCCCTGGTGCTGGTCCCTACCGGTGCCGGGGAATGTGAAAACCTGATCCGCACCGGGGGCCAGCGGGTGGCGTGGATGGCCCTGCGGCCCCCCTGCCGGCTCATCTGCCTGGACGACGGCAGCCCGGAAACCAGGGAGATCGCAGCCCGGCTGGCCCTGCAATACCGGGGCCTGGAGTTGTGCGGGCCGGAGGAACTGGCAGGGCTGCTAACGGGCAAGGAAGAAAAAGACAGATAGAAGGGACGGGAAAAGCGGTGGAGCAAAGGGAGCCTTTGGAATTGCACGGCACGGTGGAGGAGATCCACTTCCACAACGATGAAAACCAGTATACGGTGCTGCAAATGCTGGCCGGGGAGGACCTGCACACGGTGGTGGGCTATTTCCCCTTTATCAGCGAGGGCGAAGAGCTGGGCGTAACCGGCCGGTGGGAGGAAAACGCCACCTACGGCCGGCAGTTTAGGGCCGAAACCTTTACCCGCGCCCAGCCCTCCACCGAGCGGGGGATGCTGAAATACCTCAGTTCCGGCGCGGTAAAAGGGGTGGGCAAGGTCACGGCCCTGCGCATCATAGAAACCTTCGGGGTAGATGCCCTGCGGGTGATCGAGCAGGAGCCCGAACGGCTGGCCCAGGTCAAAGGCATTACCGCCGCCAAGGCCCAGGAGATCAGCGAGGAACTGCAAAGGATCTACGGCATCCGGGAGGTCATGACCTGGCTGGGTGCCTTTGGCGTCCCCCCCGAGCAGGCCGCCCTGGTCTGGAAAAGGTACGGGGACGAAACGGTCTATCTGGTGCAGGAGGACCCCTACCTGCTGTGCGACGAGTCCATCGGCGTCAGTTTCCAAATTGCCGACGCCATTTCCCAGTCCATGGAGTTCCCCATTGACCATGAAACCCGCATCGAGGCGGGCTTGCTCCATGTGCTGCGCCACAACCTGCTCAACGGCCATACCTGCCTGCCCCAAGAGCCCCTCTGCCGGACGGCGGCGGGGCTTTTGGGGGTGGGCGTAGACCTGGTCCAGGACGGGCTGGAAACCCTCTGCGGGGAGTTCCAGTTGATGCGGGAGGAAGACGGCGGCAGGCCCCTGCTCTTTTTGCAACAGCAGCACCACTACGAAACCTACATAGCCGCCCATATGCGGGCCATGCTCCGGGCCCCCGCCCGGGCGCTGGCCGGGGCCGATGAAAAAATCGGCGCCATCGAGGCGGCGGAGGGCATCCAGTATGCCGGCAAGCAGCGGGCGGCCATCCGGGCGGCCATGGAGCAAGGGGTGCTTATCCTCACCGGCGGGCCTGGCACCGGTAAAACCACCACCCTCAACGCCATCATCCGTATCCTCAAAGAGGCCGGGGAGCGGGTGCTCCTGGCCGCCCCCACCGGCCGGGCCGCCAAGCGTATGAGCAGCCTGACCGGCGAAGAGGCCAAAACCATCCACCGTATGCTGGAGGTCACCTGGGACGAGCGGGACAACCCTATCTTCAACCGCAACGAGGAAAACCCCCTGGCCTGCGAGTGCCTGGTAATCGACGAGATGTCCATGGTAGATACCTACGTGTTCTGTAGCCTGCTGCGAGCCCTGCCGCTGGGCTGCCGGCTGATCCTGGTAGGGGATACGGACCAGCTCCCCTCTGTGGGGCCGGGCAATGTGCTGGGCGATCTGATCGCCTCCGGGCTGTTCCCCACCGTGGAGTTGACAGAGGTGTTCCGCCAGGCCCTGCAAAGCCTCATCATCACCGGCGCCCACAAAATCGTGGCCGGCGAGATGCCGGACATCACCCGCAAAGACAGCGACTTCTTCTTCTTCCACCGGCGGGAGGTAGGGGAGGCCCAGGCCCTGGTCCAGTCCCTGCTTGGCAGCCGCCTGCCCAACGCCTATGGCTATGACCCCCTGGAGGACATCCAGGTACTTTGCCCCAGCCGCAAGGGGGAGATGGGCACCGTAGAGTTGAACCACCTGCTGCGGGAGGCGGTCAACCCTCCGGCCGAAGGCAAGCCGGAGGTCAAGCTGGGCGGCGGCCTGTTCCGCCTGGGCGATAAGGTTATGCAGGTGAAAAACGACTATGACCTGCCCTGGACCCGGGACGACGGCACCGAGGGCCAGGGGGTCTTTAACGGCGATATGGGCGTCATCACCGCCATTGATAAGGTGGGCCAGATCATCGAGGTGCGTATGGAAGACCGGCTGCTGGCCTACGGCTACGACCAGGCCGCCACGGAGTTGGAACCGGCCTTTGCCGTCACGGTCCACAAAAGCCAGGGCAACGAGTTCACGGCGGTAATCCTGCCGGTGCTCAAGGTGCCCCGGCCCCTGTGCTACCGCAACCTGCTGTACACCGCGGTCACCCGGGCCAAAAAACTGCTGATTCTGGTGGGCGAGCCCGCTGTCCTGCAAGAGATGATCGCCGACAACCGCAAAACCCGCCGCTATACCGGCCTGGGGCTGTTCCTGTCCAAAGAGCAGGAATAGGGGAATAGGGGCTTTGTCACCGCCC
>CANOFK010000120.1 GCA_947565265.1 uncultured Clostridia bacterium
GTTCCTGTGGCCCTTTAAAAATAAAAGGCAGCCCTTGCAGGTGAGAGGGGGGCTGCTTTTTATTTTGGGGAATCGATGGGATGGCTGCCGGAGGCGGCTTAAGTTTCTGCGCCGAGGGCAATGGCCTGGCGGTTAAGTGCCAGCATGGCGGCCTTACGGGCAGGCACGCACTTCTCCAGGGCCTGGTCCAGGGTGTTGGGGGGGCAGAAGTGCAGTTCTTTGAAAAGCTTGCCGACCAGGATCATATTGGACAGGCCCTGGAGGCCGTGCTCCTCGGCCAGGGAGGAGGAGGGGACCCGGAACACTTCCAGGCCGTCCCGGTTGATGGGGGCGTCGATCAGGGAACTGTCCAAAATCACCAGGCCACCGGGCTGGACCGAGCCGATGAACTTTTCCAGGGAGGGGAGGTTCATGGCTACCAGCACGTTGGGTTCTGTCACCAGCGGGGAGCCGATGGGCTGGTCGGAGATGCACACGCCGCAGTTGGCGGTGCCGCCCCGCATCTCCGGGCCGTAGGAGGGCAGCCAGGAGATATGCCGGCCTTCGATTAGCCCGGCATAGGCCGTTACCTTGCCGGCGAACAGCACGCCCTGCCCGCCAAAGCCGGCAAAGATGATCTGTAAGTCATGCACAGGGCAGGCCCCCTTTCTTGACGCCGGCATCGGCATCTTTGTAAACCCCCAGGGGATAGTAGGGGATCATATTCTCCCGCAGCCACTGGAGGGATTCCGCCGGGGAGAGGCCCCAGTTGGTGGGGCAGGTGGAGAGCACCTCCACAATGGAGTAGCCCTTGCCGTCCAACTGGTTTTGGAAGGCTTTTTTAATGGCCTTGCGGGCGGTGTTCACGTTTTTTACGCAGTCTACCGTGACCCGCTGGGCAAAGGCCACGCCGTCCAGGGTGGAGAGCAGCTCGCAGACCTTTACCGGGTAGCCGGCGCTGTCCGTGTCCCGGCCGTAGGGGGTGGTTTGGGTGATTTGCCCCGGCAGGGAGGTGGGGGCCATCTGGCCGCCGGTCATGCCGTAAATGGCGTTATTGATGAAGATAACGGTAATGTTCTCCCCACGGGTGGCGGCGTGGACGGTTTCCGCCGTACCGATGGCGGCCAGGTCGCCGTCCCCCTGGTAGGTGAATACCACGTTGCCGGGCCGGGCGCGCTTGAGGCCGGTGGCCACGGCCTGGGCCCGGCCATGGGGGGCCTGGACCATATCGCAGGCAAAATAGTCGTAGCACATTACCGAGCAGCCCACCGAGGCAACGCCTACGGTGCGGCCCTCTACCCCTAACTCGTCGATGGCCTGGGCCACCAGCCGGTGGACAATGCCGTGGGTGCAGCCAGGGCAGTAGTGCAGGGGGGCATCCGTTAGGGCGTGGGGCTTTTGAAATACGATTGGCATATAAGAGCACTTCCTTTCTCAACTTGGCAGGGTGGAGGGTATGGCAGCAGGGGCATGGCCTTTTTCCTCTTATCCCTGGCAGCGGCTGATCAGCTTTTGGACCGTATCCGCGGCGATGAGCTGGCCGCCGATGACCTGTTTTTGTTTATGGAAGAATGCGCCGTGATAATCCGTCCCGCCGGAGATGTACAGGCCCCGGTCATGGCAAAAGGAGAGCAGCGCGGCTTGCAGGCCGAACCCGTGGAGGGGATGGATGCATTCGACCCCTTCGATCCCGGTTTGCAGCAATTCTTCTAAAGCGGCCCAAAAGGCATCCTGGGAGGGTGCGTAGGGGTTGTAGGGGATCTGCTCGGCGGGGTGGGCCAGGATAGGGACGCCGCCGGCCTGCCGGACGATGCGGACGGTTTCCTCTAAAGAAACAAACCTGATGGTGTGGGGGCTGAACCCATATTGCCCGTAAAATTTTGTCCCTTCCAGCAGGGTGTTTGTCATGCCCGCGTCCAGAAGGTAATTTAGCAGTTTCCAGCCGCCCCGGCCCTGGGGGATGGCATATGCGTGGTATGCCTTTTCCGAAACCCCCAGGCCGTCTTTTTCCATTTGCCTGAGCAGGGAGAGGTTGTATGCCTCCTGGACCTGGGTATTGTGGGCGCAGGTTTCCAGCAGCAGGCTGTTTTGGCAATCTACCCCGAAACCCAACAGATGGTATTGTTTCCCCTGGTAGATCACATCCAGCTCCACACCTGGCAGCAGGCAGACCCCGGCGCTTTCCGCTTGCTGCCAGGTGGTTTCGGAATAGGCGGCCACGGTGTTGTGGTCTGTGATGGATATAAAGGAAACGTCATGGTCCCTGGCAGCGGTTATGGCCTCGCCGGCCAAAGCGCTGCCGTCGGACAGGCTGGTATGGATGTGCAGGTCAGCGTATGGTTTCATATATGTCCTCCCTTGGCGGATGGCCGGGTCTACAGCAGCGTTTGGATCTCCCCCAGCACCTCTGCGGGGGTAGGGATGATGCCGCCGGTGCGGCCAAAGAAACGGACAGGCACCCGGCAGTTGATGGCAAGCTTTACGTCGTCCACCATCTGGCCCATGCTCATTTCTACCACCAAAAAGGCTTTGGCGTGGGCGGCGGCTGTTTGCAGGGCGGTTTCCGGGAAAGGCCACAGGGTGACGGGACGCAGCAGGCCGGCCTTCAGGCCCTGTTCCCGCGCCTTGTTGACGGCGCTTTTCGCCACCCGGGCGGAGGCACCGTAGGCAACCACCACGATGTCGGCGTCCTCGCACAGGTATTCCTCGGCCCGCTGCTCCTGGGCCTTCACCTGCTCGTAGCGCCGGTAGCGCTCTACAACCAGATCCTCCAGCTTATCGGGGGTAAGGTACAGGGAGTTGATCACATGGTGCTGCCGCCGGCCCTGATGCCCGTCCGCCGCCCAAGATGGGGTTGCGGGCGGCTGCGTGTCCGCGGTTTCTTCCGGCAGTGACACCGGCTCCATCATCTGGCCCAGCATACCGTCGGCTAAGATCATGGCGGGCATCCGCCAGCGGCCGGCGGCGTCAAAGGCGGTGCTGACCAGATCCACCATCTCCTGCACGGTGGAGGGGGCGAATACCAGGATTTGGAAATCCCCGTGGCCGGTGGCTTTGGTGGCCTGCCAGTAGTCTGCCTGGGAGGGCTGGATGCCCCCCAGCCCCGGCCCCCCCCGCTGTACGTTGATGATCAGCGCGGGCAGGTCGGAGCCGGCCATGTAGGAAATGCCCTCAGACTTGAGGCTGATGCCGGGGGAGGAGGAGGAGGTCATGGCCCGCACGCCGGCCGCGGCCGCCCCCAGTACCATATTGATGGCGGCCACCTCGGACTCGGCCTGTAGATATGTACCGCCGATTTTGGGCATCCGCTTGGACATGTAGGCGGCCAGCTCGGTTTGCGGGGTGATGGGATAGCCGAAAAAGTGTCGGCAACCAGCCCGGATGGCCGCCTCGGCCAGGGCCTCGTTGCCTTTCATCAGTAATTTCATGGGGATGTTTCTCCTTTCGCCTTTACTTTTCTACCGTGATGGCTGTGTCCGGGCACATGGTGGCGCAGGCCGCGCAGCCGACGCATTTGTCCGGCTGGCTGACCCGGGCGGGATGGTAGCCTTTGGGGTTCAGGCTGCCCAGATCCAGTGCGATGATCTTTAAGGGGCAGGCCCCGGCGCATAGGCCGCAGCCTTTGCAGACGGTTTCGTCTATGATGATTTTCGGCATGGTGGTTCCTCCTTTTGGGTGTGAAATCATATAAAACGGTGGCATATTATATAGATATACAAGTTGGGCTGTGTAGGCGCTACTCCCATGCAAAGCGCACCAGCCGCCGGACAGTGCGGAAACCCTTGGGGGGCGGCTGGCCGTTCAAGGCGAAGTCCGGGGCGGTGGAGAAGAGGAGGGGGAGGCCGGTGAGCCGGGCGGTTTCCTGGGCAAACCCTACGGCGGCCAGCAGGCCGGGCAAAGTGGTTTCAACGCCCAGATGGGAGTTGTTGACAAGGCCGGTGGCCTTTAGGCGGCTGGCGGTTTCGATCTCTTCCAGCAGGGCCGCGGCTTCCGCCGGGGTTTGGGACAGGGCGCGGTAGCGGTTGACAACATAAAGCATCCGGTAGCCGGTTGCCAGTAGGCGGCCGGCCAGGCCACCCAAAGCGGTAACGCCCGCGTCGCCGCCGCCGGCGTCTATGAACACCTGGCCGGACGAGGGCGCAAAGATAGAGGCAAGCGCCGGGGGCAGGGTGGGGGTGTCCAGGGTGGTGCCGGCGAAAACCGGGGCGATCAGCCTTACGCCGTGGGCGGCCAACAGGTCCCGGTGGTCGCTGGAGCGGAAGTAGGGGTTTACAATGTCCAGATCAGCCAGTGTGACAGGGGCGCCGGTTTTGGCGGCCTCCAGGGCCAGGTTCAGGGCCAGGTTGGTCTTTCCGCAGCCGTAATGGCCGCAGATGACGGTGATGCTGTGGGGCATGGGCTGCCTCCCTTCTATAAACCGGTGGGATATGGGGTATGGCAGTGGGTATACGTAACTTATGCTTTTCTATTTTATCACAAAACCATAGCGGTTTCAACAGGAAATAATGGAAGGCGGCCGGCGGGCAGGGGATGCGTTTTTTTATAAAGGGGGCCGGGGGAAGGGCTGCGGATGCCGGGGGCTTTTTGGCGGCGGATTGTGGCCTGCTATGGGGTGATGCCCAAGATAGGCGGGCGGCCGTCAAGTTCGACAATATGTTAAAAAATCGTTCACAAAATTCTAACTGAAACTTCAAATTGTCTTGAAGTCTATGACATAATTGGGGAATATACTTAGACCATCGAAAGCGAAAGGGGTGGTAC
>CANOFK010000121.1 GCA_947565265.1 uncultured Clostridia bacterium
CTTTGCCTTGTCCAACCAACTACCCCCACCCGGCGCCACCGTCAGCCTCCCGGCCTCCGGCCCGCCTATCCGCCGCCCAAAGGCAGCCCAAACGCCATGCACTTTGCCTTGTCCAACCAACTACCCCCACCCGGCGGCGCCGCCAGCCTCCCGGCCACGGCCCGCGCCCCAAAATCTATTTGCCGCCTTCCTTATAAGCGGCCGGTCCAGGCACAGGCCCGCACCACGCGTAAAGCCATTGGCTTGTCAGACCTCCCGATCACGCCGCCCTCATCCCGTTCTAAAAAATGGATCCGTTTTTTCCGGCGATCCAAACGCAGCCTGGCCACTGTAAAGCTGCTTGCTTGTCAACCTTACAAAAATACCCTCGCAATACCTGCCTGCTATCCCCCCAAGACCGCCTTCCTATCCCCCTCCTATCCCCCCGACAACCCCTTGCTATCCCCCGGAAAGTTGCCCCTAACTTGGGCCCTCGTTCCGGGTTTTGGCCTTGCGCATTGCTTCCAGATAAGCCATCATCGCGTCGTCGCTGGCAGTCTTGGCCCACTCGCCCCCCGCGAACCGCCCCTCTTCCAAAATGATGCGCACATATTCCTGCACATCCCTTCCGGTAGTCGGTGCGTCCCCGCGCCGTGCCAAAATACCGCTCAATTCCCCCATTTCACCAGGGCTCAGCTCCTCCGCCAGATCCCCCAAAGTGGCCGTACCTTGTATAGTTTTGCCCAATATAGCGGCGTATACTCTGCGGTTCAAGGCGGTCACAAATTTTTCAGGCGGCAGCAGCTTTTGCAGCGTCCCCGCCTTATCCTGGTGCCTGTACAGGTAGTCGATAACCCCCTCCTCCGCCAGAGCGGCCCTGGTTCGCTGCTTTTTCTCCGGGTTCTGGGAGATCTTGACCTGCTGCACCTCAGCCTGGGCCCGCACAGCCTTTTTTTCCTCCTGGCGCCGCTCTTTTTTCGAGAGCCTGTCCACCGACCCCAAGATACTGCGCCGGTCCACGCCAGTTTCTTTCGCCAGTTTGCCGGCGTACACATCCTGCTCCATAGGGTCGCTGAGCTTTGCCAGCACCTGCTCCGTGGCCGCTCCCAGGTACCGTAGCCGGCCCTCGTCACTTTCCAGGTCGAACTGCTGCCGCAGCCGGTCCAGGCGGTATTCCACGTCCGTAGCCCCGCCCTCCAGCAATAGGTGGAACCGGGTAGGCCCGTCCTTGCCGTAGTTGCGCATAAACTCATCCGGGTCCTTGCCTCCGGGCACCGTCACCACCCGCACCCGCAAGCCCACGTCCTTCAGCATAGGGATGGCCCGCTGGGTAGCCTTTTGCCCGGCCTCATCCGCATCATAACAGATCACCGCCTCGTCGGCGTAGCGCTTGATGATACGGGCCTGCTCATCGGTCAGGGAGGTACCCAGCGACGCAATGGCATTCTGGAACCCCGCCCGGTGCAGGGCGATCACATCCATATACCCCTCAGCCAGAATCAACTGGCGGCTGTCCGTATTTTTGGCAAAATTCATGGCAAACAGGCCGCTGCTTTTGTGGTAGACCGGGGTATCGCTGGTGTTGATGTACTTGGGCTTTTCGTCGGTAAGCACCCGGCCGCCAAAGGCCACCACATTGCCCCGCAGGTCAAAAATGGGGAACATCACCCGCCCCCGGTACCGGTCGTACAGGTTGCCTTTCTGGGACACCCTGGCCACGTCAGCCTGGGTCAGTTCCTCTTTGGTGTAGCCCATTTTCCGTAGGTGGTTGACCAGGCCAAAGCCGCTCTCCGGGGCATAACCCAGCCCAAAGTGGCGGATAGTCCTCACATCCAGCCCCCGGCCCTGGAAATACACCAGCCCGGCCCGCCCCTCCGGCGAAAACAGCGTGTCCAGAAAAAACCGCCCTGCCGCCCGGTTGATCTCATAAATACGGGTACGCAGCCGGTCCAGGCCGTTATCCTGGCCGTTCTCCGGCACCTGCAGCCCGGCCCGCTGGGCAAGCCAGCGCACGGCCTCTACAAAGTCCAGCCGCTCTATCTCCATGACAAAGTTGATGACCCCGCCCCCCTTGCCGCAGCCAAAGCAGTAAAAGGAGTTGTTGCCGGGGTACAGGTTGAAGGAAGGGGTCTTTTCGTTGTGGAAGGGGCACAGCCCCACCAGGTTTTTCCCCCGGCGCTTTAAATCCATATGGCTCCGGGCAATCTCCTCTATGCGGCTGCGCTCTTCCACCTCCCGGATGAACTCCGGCGGTATCTTTGGCATATCCTTCCCCCCTTTGGGTTTCAAAGCTTTAAGGCTCGTCCCGGCCCCCGCTTGGGGTTTCCCGGTTTCATCCACGGTAAAACCGCCGGATCCTCAAAGCTCTTGTATTCGCGTACCGGCGGCACATTACCCGCTACGCCCCTGCCCGCTACCTTGCCCTTAGTAGTTCCAGGCTTTCGGGATGAAAAGTTCCCGGTACTGGGCTACGGCGTAGCGGTCGCTCATACCGGCCACAAAATCTGCCGCGGCAATCTCCGGGCCCTCTTCCTCCGCGATGGCCTGCATATACGCCGGCAGCCGGTCAACCTGCAAAAAGTACCGGTAGAGGCTCTCCATAATATGGGGAACCTTGCGCTCCTCGCTTTTGGCGTACGCATTGCGGTACACGGCCTCGTACATAAAGGCGTGCAGGGCCTGGTATGCCCCATAGGTAGCGGGGTCCATAGCAATGTCCCCCTCCCGGCTGTTCTCCACCACAGAGAGGATCAGCGCCGTGATGCGCCGGGTCTTGCCGCTGCCCAGCAGTTGGGTAATGTCCCCGGGGATATCCTCTTCCCTTAGCACCCCGGCCCGCACAGCATCGTCAATGTCGTGGTTTATGTAGGCGATGCGGTCTGCCCAACGCACCAGCCGGCCCTCGGCCGTAGCGGCCTGTTTCCCCTCTGTGTGGCAGAGCACGCCGTTTTCTACCTCCCAGGTCAGGTTAAGGCCCTGGCCCTCTTTTTCCAGCCGGCGTATCACCCGCAGGCTTTGCCGGTAGTGCTTAAACCCGCCGGGCACAAGCTGGTCCAAAGCCCGCTCCCCCGCATGGCCAAAGGGCGTGTGCCCCAGGTCATGGGCCATGGCCACAGCCTCGGTCAAATCCTCGTTAAGCCGCAGGGCCCGGGCAATGGTCCTGGCGATCTGGGCCACCTCCAGGGTGTGGGTGAGGCGGGTACGGTAGTGGTCCCCTTCCGGCGAAAGGAATACCTGGGTCTTGTGTTTCAGCCGCCGGAAAGACTTGCAGTGGATCACCCGGTCCCGGTCCCGCTGGTAAGCCGTACGCAACGGGCAGGGTTCCTCTGGCCGCCTGCGCCCCCGGCTGTCCGCGGCAGGCATGGCCCAGGGGGCCAGGGCTTGCTTTTCCAAACGCTCGGTCTGTTCCCTCACCGTCATGCCGGGCACCTCCTCTCAAAAGTGCGGGCTATAAGCCCGTCTATTTACATATACGGTTTTTTTCGCGAAAATACTTGTGCCGGGCAAAAAAATTTTAAAAAAATTTTCCTACCAGCCCCTGGCCCGCCCCACCTACTCCTCCAGCGCAAAGGGAAAAAAGCCCTTGCCGGCCTCGGAAAGCAGCGCGCGCCCGGCAGTAGCGTCGGCCAAACGGCGGCAGAGATCCTCCCGGCGCTCCGGCTCCAGGCGGAACCGCAGGGACACCTGTTCCAGGAAAGCCGTATCTTCTACCACGCCGCCGCACTCGGGCACCAGGGCCTGCACCCGGCCGTAGTTCTCATAACCGCAGGCAACCTCCATAAGGAGGCACTCCTTCATGCGCACTTTGCAGGCCGCCTCCAGGGCAATGCTGGCCGTGTGGGCATAGGCGCGTATCAGCCCGCCACCCCCCAGCAATATTCCCCCGAAATACCGGGTGGCCACCACCACGGCATCGGTAACACCCGCTTTTTTCATGGTATCTATCACCGGGATGCCCGCCGTGCCCTGGGGCTCGCCGTCATCAGAAAACCGCTGGATGCCCCCTTCCCGCAAGATGTATGCATATACATTGTGCGAAGCGTCCCAATACCGGCTTTTCAGCCCGGCAATAAACGCCAGCGCCTCCTCCTCTGTGGCCACGGGGCGGCAACTGCCGATAAACCGGGACTTCCTTTCCACAAACTCAGCCGTGCCCTCCTGCGCCACTGTGACGTACTCCATACCCTTCCCCCTTTCCGCCAGCCCAGCCCGGCCCGGCCACCTACACAAAAAAGACGGCGTAGGTTACGCCGTCCTCTTTCATGCCGACTTCATTTGCACAAGCGGCCACACAAAGCCTCGCTGATCTGCCCCAAGGGCCTAACACCCTTCCCCGGCAGCCTCCCCGGCCAGCCGGTAGCAGCGCCCGTAAGGATCCCGGCTCAAAAACCGGCCGTCACACAGGGCGCGGCGCAGGGTTGCCGGGTCACGGAAACTATGCCACTGGCAGAGCAGCCCGTTGACCTCCTGCTCGGTATACGCCTGCCCGGGCTGGAACTTCCCGGCAAGATAAACCAGCGCCTGCTGCTGCATGGCGCGCTTTGCGGGGAACTTGACCAGGCGACCTTCCCCATCCAGGAAATTCTGCAGGCTTTTCATAACAGTACCTCCGGGCCCAGGTTATTTCAAGCCATAACGCTTTTTGAACATATCCACGCGGCCGCTGGTGTCTACCAGTTTCTGCTTGCCCGTAAAGAACG
>CANOFK010000122.1 GCA_947565265.1 uncultured Clostridia bacterium
ATCAGCCCCTGTTCCTCCACCATGGTGTGGATGTCCTTGACCTGGTTGGTGTTGGCGTACAGGTACCGGCCGTTGCGGGCGTAAAGAAAGATGTTGGTGCAACTGTGGGAAAGGGGGTAGATGTTCTCCAGGTAGTTTAGCGCCGCCGGGAAACTCTTAATCACCTCCACCGGCTCCTCCGAGAGCATATACGCCTGCACCGAGGTGGCGTACCCCACCAGCCGGGCCACGTTCTCGTACTCGTCAAAGGTCTGGGACAAGGTGTCCTGCATCCGGCCGCCCATGTCAGAAAACTCTTCCAGCACCTGGGTGCGGGCGTTCTCCCAGGCGTTGTAAAAGGCCTGGCTTACCGTAAAGCCCATGCCCAAAAGCGCCACTGTCACACACAAAATCAGCCGCCCGCGCAGGGAGTACCAGCTTCTCCTGGCCCATTTTTGCATACCGCCCACACCTTTCGTGTTTTTTACCGGCCCCCATCCCCCGGCCCGCCTGTTATGGGAGTAATCTTACTATAAAATGCGCAAAAAAGATAGCCAAAACATGGCAAATATGGTCACATTCTGAACATCGTCCGATAGAATCCGAAGATTATTTCTGTATTGTGAACAAAATACGTGCTATCATAATTCCACAAACCGGGGATCCCTTGCAAAAAATCCACAAAGGAAGGTGACGCAACAATGGATATTCCCAATCGGGCCCAAAAGCCCGGCGGCGGTTTCCAGCAAGCAATGAAACGGCTGGGGGCCGAGATCTGGAAAAACCGTGCCTTTTATACCCTGCTGCTACCGGGGGTGGTGTGGTACTTCCTGTTTGCCTATATGCCTATGGGCGGCCTCTCCCTGGCGTTTAAAAACTACAAGGCCAACCTGGGCATCTGGGGCAGCCCCTGGGTAGGGTTTACCAACTACGAGTATGTGTTCCGGGACGCGGCTTTCTGGCGGGCCCTGTGGCGCACGGTGTACATAAACCTGGGGCGTATGGTGTTCCAGTTCCCGGCGCCCATCATCCTGGCGCTGCTGCTCAACGAGTTCCGGCTTAAACGCTACAAGAAGGTGCTGCAAACCGTTTATACCTTCCCCCATTTCCTCTCCTGGGTCATTGTGGCCAGCATTGCCACCAATGTGCTCTCCCTAGACGGTATGCTCAACCAGGTGATCATGCTCTTCGGCGGCGAGCCCGTCAGTTTCCTGGGCAGCCCCAGCAGCTTTATCCCCATCCTGTATATCTCTGATATCTGGAAGTACGCCGGCTACGGCTCCATCATCTACCTGGCGGCCATCTCCGGCATAGACATGGACCAGTACGAGGCGGCGGACATTGACGGCGCCACCCGGCTGCAAAAGCTGTTCCACATCACCATACCCAACATCCTGCCCACCATCATTGTCATGTTCATTATGAGCACCGGGCAGATCATGTCCCTGGGCTTTGACCAGATCTTCAACCTGAGCAACGCCGCGGTCAAGCAGTCGGTAGAGGTGCTGGATATGTACATCTACCGCATCACCTTCCAGTCCTCAGCGGACTTCTCGTTCTCCACGGCGGTCAGCCTGTTCCGGTCCATCCTGAATATGCTGTTCCTGGTGCTGGCAGACCGGGGCTCCAAGCTGATGGGCGGCAACGGCCTGTTCGGTTAAAGGAGGGAGGATAACTATGGAAAACCCGCAGAAACTGCATAAAATAAAAAAGTTCGATGTTGTGGACGTGGTTTTGTTCCTGCTGCTTACGGTGTGGGGCCTGGCCATCCTGATCCCCTTCATCAATGTCATCGCGGTTTCCCTTTCCGGCTATAAAGAGTACCTGGAAACCCCGCTGATGCTCTTCCCCAAGCACCCAGAGTTCAAATCCTACACCGACCTGATCGAGGACGGGCGTATCTGGATCGGCTACCGCACCACGCTTATCATCATTGCCATCGGCGTGCCCCTTAGCCTGTTCCTCACCACCTCCATGGGCTATGCCCTCAGCCGCCACCATTACCCTGGCAAAAAGGCCATCCTCATGCTGGTGCTGTTCACCATGATCTTCCACGGCGGCATTGTGCCCCTGTACCTGGTGATGAAGGACCTGCACCTGACCAACACCATCTGGTCGGTGATCCTGGCCTCTGGCATGAACACCTTTTACATGATCCTGATGTACAACTACTTCCAAAGCCTGCCCGACTCCCTGATGGAATCCGCCCGGCTGGACGGCGCGGGGGAGTGGACCATCCTGTTCCGCATTGTGCTGCCCCTGTCCCTGCCCATTATTGCCACGGTGGTGCTGTTCTATTCGGTGGACAAGTGGAACGAGTGGTTCAACCCCATGGTCTTTATCCGCAAGGGCAGCATACAGCCCCTGCAACTGGTGCTGCGCTCCATGATCCTGGACTCCCAGTTGCAAGACGAGCTCAGCGCCCAGGTGGCCATTGAGGAGCGCCCCTTCACCAACGGCATCAAGATGGCGGCGGTCATTGTTTCCATGCTGCCCATCATGTGCGTCTACCCCTTCCTGCAAAAGCACTTTGCCAAGGGCGTCATGGTCGGCGCCATCAAAACCTGATGCGCCCCCGCCAAAAAAGTTTAAAGTAATAAACAACCAAGAGCAAGAAAACAAAAGAAGAAAACAAAAAATAAAAACATCCCCCTGCCGGTCGAGCCGCCGGCCCCGCCCCACCACGGCGCCCAATAACGGCACAAAGGTCTTTGAAGATTCTTCGCCTTCATCTCCGATGAAGGCGGCCGCCGGAGGCACACCGCAAGCAGGGTATTTGCCCAGCCGGCCACTTCGCCGGGGTTTCCCGGCGTGGCAGATACATCACAAGAATGAAAGGAAGGAAAACGAATGAAAACCAGCAAGAAAGTTTTAGCCCTGTTGCTGTGCCTGGCCCTGGTGCTGTCCCTGGCAGCCTGCGGCGGTGGCAACGAGAGCAGCACCGACTCCTCCCAGGCCAGCAGTTCTTCCGCTGCCTCCTCCAGTTCCGACGCCGGGGACAGCGAGGCGTCTACCCCCGACGAAACCGCCGCTGGCGGCGAAGAGGGCGACTGGTTCGCCGGCCGTGACTTCAGCGAAAAGATGACCATCAACCTGGCCACCGTGCAGTTGGACGACGCCAAAAACTACAACGACTGCGACGAGTTCGTCAAGTGGTGGTCCGAAAAGTTCAACATCGAATGGGACTTGACCTCCCTGACCTTTGAAAACTGGGCCGAACGCCTGCGCATCTGGATCAACTCCGACGATATGCCGGAGATGGCCGTCTGGAACTACGTCCACGGCGAGGCCGTGAACTACGCCGACCAGGGCCTGGTGAAGATGCTGCCCGACGACTGGAAAGAGAAATACCCCAGCCTGGCCAAAGCCCAGATGGACAGCGGCATGGCCGAGTTTACCGAGGAGCAGTTCGGCGGCACCGCCTACCTGTTCCGGCCCATCTACTCCAACAACCGCCCTGCCGATAAGGTAGCCACCCACACCTCCGCCTATGTGCGCAAGGACTGGGCCAAGGCTGCCGGCGTAGAGGTCAGCGAAACCATGAAGGTTTCCGAGCTGCTGGACGCCGCCGCCAAAATCAAAGAGGCCAACCCCGGCAATGTGGACAACTTCTACCCCATCCGCGTACGTACCGGCGGCCTGATGGCCCTGATGGACTTCCAGTACACCTACGCCGGCACCTCCGACAACCTGCCCTTCTATAAGGGCGAGGACGGCCAGTACCGCTGGGGCGCCGCCGACCAGGAAACCCTGGAGGCCCTGAAGGTCATGCAGAAGGCCTACAAAGACGGCCTCATCGACCCCGAATTCTACACCATCCAGTCCCCGGACGACTACGGTATGTTCATGAGCTCCGGCACCTCCGCCATCTGCATCGGCGAGGGCATGGTCGGCACCATGACCGACTTTGACTCCCACCTGCAAACCGACCAGCAGACCAACTTCATGGACGCTGTCCAGGTGGTGGTACCCCTGGGCGAGGACGGCAATTACCACGCCAAAAACCGCACCAACTACTGGGGCGCCAACATCTTCTCCCCCCATATCGACGACGCCAAGCTGGACCGCATTTTGCAAATGATGGACTACTCCTGCACCGACTACGGCCAGTTGCAGGTTCGCTGCGGCCTGGAGGGCACCGACTGGCAGTATGAGGGCGAAGAGATCGTTTCCCTGCTGGGCGAGGAAGAGGTGCTCAACGACAAGTACGCCATCCACCCCGTTTACGGCAACCTGATGGTGCTCAGCGACGACTTCCAGTTCCTGAACCCCTCCTTCAAGGCTGAGTTGCGGGAGATCGGCAAAAACGTCCATGTGCTCCACGAGAAGGTTTCCTCTGAGGAGAGTTTCCCCAGCGAGATCGACTGGACCGTGCAGCTCCACGACTCCCAGGCCCTGAACCTGGCCTCCATGACCTACGCCGACGAGTACGCCGCCATCCTGGTGAAGGACGGCGACCTGGAGGCCAACTGGCAGGCTTGGGTCAATGAAAAAATGCCCCTTATCCAGCCTGTGCTTGACGAACTGAACGCCAAGGCGTAAAATAAAAGCCATACACGGCAGGCTCTGCGGCAAAAGCCGGACCCACGGGGGTTCGGCTTTTGTCAAAATATACACCCTATACACCCATCTTACACCCTTAGGAAAGGAAGGTCCCCCTATGTGCACATTG
>CANOFK010000123.1 GCA_947565265.1 uncultured Clostridia bacterium
GCATCAGGCCGTCCATGCCCTGCTGCACCAGGCGTTCGGTGCGGGTATCGATGGAGGAGGTGGCCTCGTCCAGCACCATGACCGGGGGGTCGGCCACGGCGGCCCGTGCAATGCTGAGGAGCTGCCGCTGGCCCTGGGAGAGGCTGCCGCCGTCACCGGTAAGCATGGTGTCGTAGCCCTCGGGCAGGCGGCGGATAAAGCTATCGGCATTGGCCAGCTTGGCGGCGGCTTCGATCTCCTGGTCGGTGGCGTCCAGCTTGCCGTAGCGGATGTTCTCCCGGACGGTGCCGGTGAACAGGTTGGTTTCCTGAAGCACGATGCCCAGGGAGCGGCGGAGGTCGGGCTTTTTGATCTTGTTGATGTTGATGCCGTCGTAGCGGATTTTGCCGTCGGCGATATCGTAAAAACGGTTGATCAGGTTGGTGATGGTGGTTTTGCCAGCACCCGTGGCCCCGACGAAGGCGATCTTTTTGCCGGGCTGGGCGTCGATGTCAATGTTGTGGAGCACCAGCTTTTCCTCGTTGTAGCCGAAGTCCACGTCCAGGAGCTCAACCTCGCCGGTAAGGCGGGTGTAGGTGACGGTGCCGTCATCCTTGTGGGGATGTTTCCAGGCCCACATACCGGTGCGTTCGGGGGTTTCCACCAGGCGGCCGTCCACCTCTTTGGCATTGACCAGGGTGACGTAGCCCTCGTCCTGCTCAGGGGGCTCATCCATCAGGTCAAAGATGCGCTCGGCGCCGGCCAGGGCCATGACAATGGTGTTGAACTGCTGGCCGATCTGCCCGATGGGCATGGTAAAGCTGCGGGAGAGTTGCAGGAAGGCCGCGATGCCCCCCAGCGTGAGCCCCCCTACCCCGCCGATGGCCAGCGCCCCGCCGGCAATGGCGATAACGGCGTATTGCAGGTGGCCCATGTTGTTCATGACCGGGCCCATGATGTTGGCAAAGCCGTTGGCCTTGGCCGAATCGCTGCGCAGGGCCTCGTTCAGGGCGTCAAAGCCCTCTTTGGCCTTTTCCTCGTGGCAGAACACCTTAATGACCTTTTGGCCGGTGACCATCTCCTCGATATAGCCGTTGATGGCGCCCAGGGATTTTTGCTGGCGCATAAAGTATTTGCCGCTGTTTTGGCCGATTTTGCCGGTTAGTACCAGCATGAGGGCCACCATGGCCAGAACCAGCAGGGTGAGGGGGATGCTGGTGGTGACCATGGCCACGAACACCGCCGTAAGGGTGATGGCCGTGTTGAACAACTGGGGGATGCTTTGGGAAATGAGCATCCGCAGGGTGTCGGTGTCATTGGTGTAGCGGCTCATAATATCGCCGTGGGTGTGGGTGTCAAAATACTTGATGGGCAGCTTTTGCATATGGGAGAACAGGTCGTCCCGGATATCCTTTAGGATGCCCTGGGAGATACTGACCATCAGCCAGTTATAGATAAAGGTGCCCGCTATGCCCAGCAGGTAGATAAGCCCCATGGTCCCCAGCGCCTGCAAAAGGCCGGTGAATACCGGGCTGGGAGAGGCCAGCAGGGGGGTGATGTAATCGTCGATGAGGGTTTCCAGAAACAGGGAACCCGCCACGCCGGCAATGGCGCTGGCCAGGATGCACAGGAACACGAACCCCATGCGGATACGGTTGGGCAGGCTCATGTAGCTTAAGAGCCGCTTGATGACTTTGCCGCCGTTTTTTGCTTTTGGCCTGTTTTTGGCGTAGGCCGCGCCCATTGGCCCTCTAGGAGGCATTTGCACTATCCCCTTTCTGCTGCGACTCATATACCTCGCGGTAAATGGCGCTTTGTTCCATCAGTTCGGCGTGGGTGCCCACGTCTACGACCTTGCCGCCGTCCAGGATGATGATCTGGTCGGCCTCCTGCACGGAAGACACCCGCTGGGCGATGATCAGCTTGGTGGTGTCCGGGATCTCCTCTTTGAAAGCCTGGCGGATCATGGCGTCGGTGTGGGTATCCACAGCGCTGGTGGAGTCGTCCAGTATAAGTATTTTGGGCTTTTTCAGCAGGGCCCGTGCAATGCAGAGCCGCTGCTTTTGGCCGCCGGACACATTGGTGCCCCCCTGCTCGATGTGGGTATCGTAGCCTTCGGGGAACTGCCGGATAAAGCCGTCGGCCTGGGCCAGGCGGCAGACCCGCTCGATATCCCCGTCGGTGGCGTTTTCATCGCCCCAGCGGAGGTTCTCTTTGATGGTGCCGGAGAAGAGCTCGTTCTTTTGCAGCACCATGGCCACCTCCTGGCGCAGGGCCTCTACGTTGTAGTCCCGCACGTCCTGGCCGCCTACCAGCACCCGGCCGCTTTGCACGTCATACAGGCGGGGGATAAGCTGCACCAGGCTGGACTTGCCGCTGCCGGTGCCCCCCAGGATGCCTACGGTTTGGCCGGGCTTAATGTGCAGGTTGACCCCGGACAGGCAGGCGCGGCCGGATTTTTTGTAGTTGAAGTCCACGTTCTCAAAGACAATGGAGCCGTCGGGGACGGTGGTGAGGTTTTTCTGGCCGTCCGCAATGTCGCTTTGTTCGTCCAGGATCTCCACAATACGGCCGACGGAGGCCCGCGACATGGTGCCCATGACGAAGATCATGGTGAGCATCATCAGGCTCATAAGCACCTGCATGGCGTAGCTCATCATGCTCATCAACTGGCCGGTGGTCATATCCCCGGCCACGATGAACCGGGCGCCGAACCAGGAGATGAGCAGGATGACGCCGTACATACAGAACTGCATCAGCGGCGCGTTGAAGGCCAGGATTTTTTCGGCCAGGGCGGAGTCGCGGCGGATTTGGTCGCTGGCCTCGATGAACTTTTCGGTTTCCTTTTCCTCACGGACAAAGGCCTTGACCACCCGGATGCCCCGGAGGTTCTCCTGCACCACGGTGTTCATCCGGTCGTAATGCTTGAACATACGCTTAAAGGCCGGATAGGCACGGGTGGAGATGAAACCCAGCCCCAGCCCCAGCACCGGGATGGCCGCCAGGAAGATAAGGGCCAGCCGGGCATTGACCATAAAGGCCATAACCATGGCGAACACCAGGGTGGAGGGGGCCCGCACCGCAATGCGGATGAGCATTTGGAAGGTGTTTTGCACATTGGTTACGTCTGTGGTGAGGCGGGTGACGATGCTGCCGGTGGAGAATTTATCGATATTGGAGAAGGAGTAGCCCTGCACATGGTAGTACATGGCCCGGCGCAGGTTGGCGGCAAAGCCGGTGGAGGCCTTTGCCCCGAAAAAGCCGGACAGCACCCCAAAAGCCAGGGACACCAGGGCGCAGGCTACCAGCAGGGCACCCATGCGCCAGATGACGCCCATATCCCCGGCGTTGATGCCGTCGTCGATCATGTAGGCCATCAGCAGGGGGATGACCACCTCCATGACCACCTCCATGGCCGCTGTGACCGGGGTGAGGATGGCGTCTTTTTTGTATTCCCGGACAAAGCCGGAAAGCTTGCGTATCATGTCTTATCCTTCCTTTCTGTGGGCCGGGGCTGTGTGGGCGCCGGGCTCTGTGCCTTTGATAGAGTCGCCGATCTTCTCGCACAGGCGGATGAAGGTTTCCCGCTCTTCGGGCGTAAGGCCGGCGGAGAGGCGGGCCTCGATGTCCTTGATGTTGCGGTGGAACTGCTCCTGCCGGGCGATGGCTTTTTCGGTTAGCTGGATCTTTTTGAGCCGGGCGTCCCATTCTACCGGGCTGCGGGTGATCATGCCCTCCCGCTCCATCGCCTGCAAAATGCCGGTCATGGTGGAGCGGCGCACGGAAAACTGCTGTTGCAGGTCCCGCTGGAAGATGTCACGGTCCCGGTTCACGTAGATGAACCCGATGAGCCAGCCGTACATACCCGCCCCGGAACGCTCGCCGTCCGGCCCGCTGTACTGGTGGGTCATCCAGCGGATCATATGGGACAGGCCGTTGATATGGAACCCGATCTCGTCCTTGTGGCCGGTGATATCCGGCCCGCCGGGGCCTTTGCCTTTATCCCGCATGGCGTTGCCTCCTTTCCTGTGGGCCGGGACAGTACGGCACCGTACTGTTAGCTTTTGTACTGTTAGGTGCCGAACTGTCCGCCTGCTAACAATTATAAGCCGGGGCGGGGCGGATGTCAAGGTTTTTTTTGGAAAAAACGGCGGGAAAATGGAAAGGCCCCCAGCTTGTAGCCGGGGGGCCTTTCCGATGGCGGGATGTGGGCGGGGGGGCTTATCCCCCGGCGGCTTTTTGCGCCAGCTTGCCCAAAAAGTAGGCGACCTTGGGGGGCACGGCGTTGCCGATTTGCCGGCAGACCGCGGTTTTGCTGCCGGAGAACCGGAAATCGTCCGGGAAACTTTGGAGCCGGGCCGCTTCCCGTGGGGTGAGGGTGCGGTCCTCCACCGGGTGGATGAACCGGCCCCCGGCGGGGGTATCGAACCGGGTGGTGACGGTGGGGGCGGGGCTGTCCCATTGCAGGCGGCCGTAGGCCCCGCTGTGCACGGAGCGGATGGTTTCCTTTAGGACGGTGTAGTTTTCGCCGGCGGGGATCTGCTTCATCCGCGCCACTGCCAGGGGGGAGTGGTTGGTGCGGCTGTGGCCGGACAGCATGGCCCCGGCGCCGGCCAGGTACCGCTGGTAGGCGGTTTGGGGCGGCGGGGCGGGCACCAGGCCGTTGGGGG
>CANOFK010000124.1 GCA_947565265.1 uncultured Clostridia bacterium
TCAAGTGCCGTTCTGGTATGGATGCCGTATAGTTAAACCACATCCTTGCGGGCCGGGGCGGCGCTTGGCTATCTTGCCCGGGCCAGGCTGCCCAGCCCAGCCCGTAACCCCTCTACCAGGGCAGCAACATCCTCCTCCGTACTGAACCGGGAAAAGCTTACCCGCAGCGCCGATTCCACCCGCTCCGGCGGCAGGCGTAGCGCAGTAAGCACATGGCTTTTCGCCCCCTTGCCGCAGGCAGAACCCGCCGATACATACACCCCTCGCTGGGCCAGGAAATGCAACATCGTTTCCGCCCGCACCCCCACCGCGGACAGGTTCAGGATATACGGCAAGCCTTCGACGGGGGCGTTCACCACCATATCAGGCATATCCGCCAACCTATCCCGCAGCATATGGTTCAGCCTTTCCATCTCCGGTAAAACCGCCCCGGGCTTGGGGGCCAATTCCACTGCTTTGGCAAAGGCGGCAACCAGCGGCAGGCTCTCTGTCCCGGAACGCATCCCCCGCTCCTGCCCACCGCCGTGCATCTGGGGCAACACCCGCACCCCTTTCTTGATATACAGCGCCCCCACCCCTTTGGGGCCATGTACCTTGTGGGCACTGACGGTACACAGGTCGGCCCCCAGCCTGGCAGGGGTAAAGTCTGTCTTGCAAAACGCCTGTACGCAATCCGTATGCAGCAGGGCCGGGGCATTTTTACGCTTGATAGCCCTTGCCGCCGCCTGCACCGGCAAGAAGGCCCCGGTTTCATTGTTCACCAGCATCATACTCACCAGTACCGTGTTCCCGTCAATGGCTTCCTCCAGTGCATCCCGGTCATCCGGCTCCCGCAGCAGCACCACTTCAAAACCCTGTTTTTCCAATTCCCCCACAGCCCGCAGTACCGAATCATGCTCTACCGCTGTGGTGACCACCCGGTTTCCCAGCCGCCTGCGGGCCTGGGCCGCGCCCAGCAGCGCCAGGTTATTGGCCTCTGTCCCTCCACCGGTAAACACTATCTCCTCCGGCCCGGCCCCCAACCGCCGGGCAACGATAGCCCTGGCCGCGTCCAATTCTTTTTTTGCCAAAAAGCCTTTGGTATGCAAAGAGGACGGGTTGCCGTAACATACTGTCATCAGCCGGAGAGCCTCGGCCGCCGCCTCGGGCAGCACTTGTGTGGTGGCCGAATTATCCAGGTAATGCTCCCTCTCGGCCGGGATATTCCTCCTATCCGCCATAGGCACCCCCTTACCGCTTACGGTACCCGGTGGTGAAGTCCACCTGATTTTCCAGCGGCTCCCCCGCCACAAAGCGGCGCAGGTTCTGGGCAAAAATATCCGCAATGCGCTGGTGGGTTTCCCACAGGTGGTAGCCCCCTGACACATGGGGCGTCACCACTGCTGTGGGGAGCTGCCACAGACGGTGGCCCGGGGACAGCGGTTCCGGCTCGGTAACATCCAGCCCAGCGCCCCCCAGATGGCCGCTTTCCAGGCCGTCGCACAGGGCCTCTGTGTCGATGATATACCCTCTGCCCACATTCAGCACCACCGCGCCCTGTTTCATGCGGCTGATGCGTGCCCGATCCAGCATTCCACGGGTAGCGGGCGTGCCCGGCAGGGTGACGGCCACCACATCGGCCCTGGGCAACAGCCCATCCAGCGCGGGGGTTAGGTGCTGCTCGTCAAAACCGGCAGGTTTCTCCCCCTTTGTGCGGCGCAGACCGATAACATATGCACCCATGGCCTTGCACAGCCGGGCAAAGTCCCCGCCGATATCCCCCATACCCAGCACCAGCACCGTAGCCCCCAACAGGGTGCGTACCTGGCCCTGGCTGCCCCACTCTTCCCGGCGTTGGGCGTCCCGGTAAAGTTCTAACTTCTTAAACACCATGAGCAACGTGCCCAACATATGCTCCGAGATAGCCAGCCCGTAGGCTCCGGTCGCGTTGGTAAGCACCGTACCCTCCGGCAGCACACCAGGGGCCGTATACCACTCCACCCCCGCGCTGCTGGTTTGTAGCCATTGCAGGCGGCCCGCCTTCTGCAACAGGGCCGGCTGCACATTGCCTAAAATAGCATCCGCCCAGGCCATGTCCTCTTCTGTGACCATTTCGGCCGGCAAAAGCTGCGGAAAAGGCAGCGCCCCGCCCCGGCCGGAGGGCAAAGCCTCCCCCAACCGGAACCGCAACTTTGCCTCCGGCGCGGCCCCGGCCAAAGCCTCCCGCTGCTCGTCAGACATGGGTATCGTCACCAAAATATGCGGATTACGCACAAAAACACCTTCCTAATCCAGAATAGGCAAGGAACCGGCCAACGCCCGTCCCCCGCGCCTTACAACCCTTCGATCTCCTCCAGCCACAGGGTCGCCCAGCCGTCGCTAGGCATACGCCAATCCCCCCGCGGGGAGAGCCCGACCGTACCCACCTTCGGCCCATCCGGCAGGCAGGAACGCTTGAACTGCTGGGCAAAAAACCGCCGGTAGAACACCCGCAGCCAGCCCTTAATCATGTCCGGGGCAAATTGCCCGGCAAAGCTGCGGCAGGCCATGCGGTAGATCTTCCCTGGCCCAAAGCCGTAGCGTAGCAGATAGTAAAGGAAGAAATCGTGCAGTTCATAAGGGCCTACCAGTTCCTCGGTCTTTTGGGCAATCTCCCCGTCCTTTGGCGGCAAAAGTTCCGGGCTTACCGGGGTGTCCAGCACATCGAACAGCACTTGCCCTAGCCGGCCGCCCAGGCGTTCCGCCTCGTACCGCACCAAATGCCGTACCAGGGTCTTGGGCACATCGGCGTTTACGCCGTACATAGACATATGGTCGCCGTTATAGGTCGCCCAGCCCAACGCCAACTCGGAAAGGTCGCCGGTACCAATCACCAGCCCGCCCCGTTGGTTGGCAATATCCATTGCCACCTGCATCCGCTCCCTGGCCTGGGCATTTTCAAAGGTCACATCATAGTTTTCCGGATCCTGGCCGATGTCCCCAAAGTGGCTTAAAACCGTTTTGGCGATGGGCTGCTCCCGGAACTCCACCCCCAGTTCTTGGGCCATACACTGGGCATTGTGCTTTGTGCGGCCAGTGGTGCCAAAGCAGGGCATGGAGATAGCCAATATCCCCGCCCTGGGCAGCCCCAGCAGGTCAAAAGCCCGTACCGCTACCAGCGCCGCCAGGGTAGAGTCCAGCCCGCCGGAGAAGGCAATCACCGCGCTTTTGCAGCCAATATGCCGCATCCGGGTGGCAAGCCCCTGGGCCTGCATGGTCAGGATCATCTGGCAACGCGCCCCATGTGCTGCCGGATCCTCCGGCACAAAGGGCTGGCTGGAGAACTGCCTTTCCGGCGAAAAAGCTGCCAGCGTCCCCTGGTTGTAGGCAAAGGGTATCCGCACCAGATCCCCGTCGTGCCTATCCTGCCAGGTATTGGCCCGACGGCGCTCCTGCATCAGGCGCTCCAAATCTATCTCGGCCATGGTCAAGCCGGTAGAGAACAACTGGCTTTCCGCCAACACCCCGCCGTTTTCGGCAATGATATCATGCCCCGCAAACACCATGTCCCCGGTAGATTCCCCCGGCCCGGCGTCCGCATACAGATACCCGCTCATAATGTGGCCCGACCACATCTTCACCAGATCCTGCCGGTACCCCGCCTTCCCCGCCACCTCGTCGCTACAGGAAGGGTTGCAGATCAGCGTGGCGCCGTTCTGGGCCAGCCGGGCACTGGGGGGCTCCGCACCCCACAGGTCCTCACAGATCTCCACCCCCAAAACCAGCCCCTCCACGTTCTCGCAGGGAAACAGCAGGCCCTTGCCCATCCAGGCCCTTTGACCGCAGAAAACCACCTCCTGGGGCGCCCCTGCTGGGGTAAAATACCGGGCCTCGTAGAACTCGCCATAGTTGGGGATGGCCGTTTTAGCCGGCAGCCCCAACAGCCGGCCCCGGTGGAATACTGCCGCACAGTTGTACAGCGAGCCCTGCCAGGCCACCGGCGCCCCTACGACACATACAATGTCCAGTCCTGCCGTTTCTTCCAGCAACTGCCGTAGGCCCCGCTCCGCTCCGGTGAGCAGCACCCGGTTCTGGAACAGGTCGCCGCAGGTATAGGCGGTGACCGCCAGTTCCGGCAGGCAGACTACCCCGCACCCGGCCTTGGCCGCCTCCTCAATGAGTTTTCGTATCTGTTCTACGTTCCAGCCCACGTCTGCTACCTTCCCGCGCGGCGTGGCGCTCGCTATCCTGATAAATCCATCTTTCATATCGGTTCTCCTCCCTAAAGGCCTGCTCCGGCAGATCTATGGCGTTAAGTTTGCTGTTGGCCTTTGTAAATTTGCCTCCGGCGGCTTAAGACCCTTTTTGAAAAAGGGTCTTAAGAATCCCCAAAAACTTTTGATCCGCGCGGGGAATTACTGCTTTATTTTCAAGTCTGCTGCCCGCGAATGGGGCGGTTTTTTATCACTTTCTTCTTTTTCTTTTTTATTTTTCCTTTTTTCTTTGATTGTTTTTCTTCTCTATCACATTTTTGTTTTTGAGTTGCTTTATCTTCGTTTTAGAGTAAATTTATAAGCTTGCGTCTTTCCCTTATGTGTGTGCCACTGTTTCGCTGAAATCCCCTTATTCCACATAAAGCCGATGGTCGGACAATACTGCCCTACC
>CANOFK010000125.1 GCA_947565265.1 uncultured Clostridia bacterium
TGCTGGGGCTGGTAGTCCGGGTCAGGGGGAGGCAGGGTGGGACGGGTTTCCGCCGGCTGGGGGGTGGGGGCGCGCTCCTGGGCGTTGCCGCCGGGCAGGGCCGCGTCGTAGTAGACCGCCGGGTTATCCGCAGAGGCGGGGGTCACCTCCACGGGGATCCAGCCCATGCCGCCGCAGTAGACCTCTACCCAGGCGTGGGAGTTGTAGTCCGGGACATCGACCCAGCCGGACAGGCGGGAGGGCACCACGTAGCCCTCGGCATAACGGGCGGGGTACCCGGCGGAGCGCAGCAGGAGCACCGCTGCCGTGGCAAAGTGCACGCAGTAGCCCTCGTGGGACTCCTCCAGGAAAAACCGGGCGAAGTCCTGGCCGACGGCAGGGGTGGGGGGCGACAGGGAATAGGTGAAGTAGGACTGGAATACCTCCTGGATTTTGCCGGCGAAATAGACCGCGCCGTCTTTGTAGCGGTAGTCTGTATCCCGTGTGTAGGGGTGCAGCGCGTAGGCGGTGCGAAAACGGCTGAGGAACTCCTCCAGCTCTGGGGGGATTTGGGTATAGTGCCGGTAGACGAACTGGTTGTAAGCCTCTACCGCCTGGGCCAGCACCTGCTGCTGGGGTTGCAGGCTGGCAAGGGCATCCGCCGGCACGGTGTAGAGGTCCTCCGGCCATTGGTCACCGCCGGCCTCGGCCTGGGCGGAAAGGCCGTTGACCAGTTGGTTCCACAGGCCGGTGGAGGCCCCGGCCGTTTGGTTGTTGCTGTAAACGCCGGAATAGAGGGTGCCTAAATTGGCGGAACCGGTGGAGGGGGTGAGGGAAACGCCGTACTGGTTAAAGACAGCGGTGGCGGCGATGCGGCTGAAGTAGCTGACGCCCATGGGCAGGGTCACGGCATCCAGGGTGTATGACCCGGCGCCGGTGAGGAAACTGGCGGATTTGGCGTAGCCGTCCTCTACCAGTTGGACGCCCTGGCCGGCCAGGGCGTCGGCCGGGCTGCTGAGGCCGTAGGGGATATATACGCAGCGGGGGTTGGCCCCCAGGTTCCGCAGGGAGAGGGTGTAGCCGCCCTGCCGGTCCACTGTGTCCAGGAACATTTCCTGGTGGTAGCGGGCAACCTGGTTTTGGGCCTGTAGGGGGAGGGCATCGGCCTCCCGGCGGCTTTCGTCCGGGAGGCGCTCCCAGCTTTGGCCGGTGTATACGCTGCCCACAAAGCTTTTCAGGTACTCTTTGGAATGGAACAGGCCGGAATCGCTGGGCTGCTGCCAATCAAACTTTACCTGAAGGATGGTTTCGCCGGTATAGCTGCGGCTGCCCATGGTATTTAGCTGTACCTGCCGGTTGCTGTTGCCCTGGCCGCCCCGGATAAACGCGGCGGCGCCGAAACCGTTTTCTACCATATAGCGCAAATCCTCTACCAGCAGGGGGCGGGCGTAGGTTTCGGGCGGGGCAAAGCGGTAGACGGCCAGCATACAGAGGGCCAGAAGGGGCAGGACCAGCAAAGCGGCGGGCCGGGCAGAGGCAATGCCCGGCACCCGGTACCGGTTGTGGCGGCCCAAGAGGCCCTGCCGCCCGGTGATGATGGACGAGGTGAACAGCAGCGCGCACCAGAACAGCAGCAGCGTCCCAAAAGCCCAGCCTGCCGGCAGGATGGAGAAACTGAGGGGGAACACCAACAGGGTACCGGTGAGGGCAAAGGGGCCCAGCGCGTTTTTGTAGTGGGCCAGCATCCGGGACATGGCCCAGAAGAAGGGGTAGAACAGGAGGGCGAAGAAGGCGTCGCACTCCTCCTGGGGGGCGGGGCGGGGCACGCCGGCGGTGTAGGGCAGGGTGAGGGTGGGCAGGTCGTAGCTGAGCTTATTGCTGTAAAGGTCCAGCATGGCGTTGAGGGTGCGCACGGCCCCGTGAAGGGCGTGGTCAAACAGGAACAGCAGCGCGAACAGCCAGGCCACCCAACCCAGCAGGGACACCGACCACCAGCGCTTGCGGGTGTCCAGTTGCCGCCAAAGGGTGAAGGCGCAGCAAAAAAAGCCTACGCCCCCCAGCAGGGCAGGCGTTACAGGCAACGCAAAGGCCGTAATGAAACAGCCCCAGCCCCCCAGCCCGCCTAAAAGGAGCAAAACGGCGTAAAAGAACCACCGCCGCAGGGGGCCGCCGTCTGTAAGCAGCAGCCGCGGCCGGTCCAGTTGGATGTTTTGCGGCGCTTTTTCCATAGGGGGCACTTCCTTTCTGTGGGGCGTTTCAGGCTGTTGGGCCGGGGTACCGGGGGCTACAGGAGCAGGCCGCCCAGGTCTTGGGAGAGGTGGCCGGGGCGGACACGCACCCAGCGGACCTGGGGAGGGAGGCTGGTTTTGGGCCCGGGGGGATACAGGCTGACCAGATGCAGCCGTACGGCGGGATAGCGCTGGCAGAGCCCGCCGGTAAGCCCGGAGCCGGGCCGGCAGGAGAGGCAGACGGCCCGGCAAACCCCTGCCGGGCAGGACAGGACGGCTGTGTCCGGCAGGGGCTGGTGGCCGGCGTGGCGGAGGACCGCCTCCAGGGCCAGGGTGACGTCCTCCGGCGTGCCGGCCTCCAAAAGGGAGAGATGCCCGTCCCGGAGGAAACCGATCAGCAGCCCGACCCCCTGCCCGGCCAGGAAACCGGCCAGGGTGGCCAGCGCGTCCATTAGGGTATCGGCCTCCAGGCCGGTACAGCCCAGGTCGATCAGCAGCAGGGAGTGGGTGGCCAGGGGGCGGCTGGCCTCTTTGACCAGGAGGGAATCGGTTTTCTGGGAGAGTTTCCAGTCTACCCGGCTGAGCCGGTCGCCGGGGCGGTAGGCCCGTAGGCCGAACAGCTCGGTGGGGTCGCCGCCGGGGTGGGTGAGGGAGTAGCGTTCATCCTCGCCCTGCTGGGATTGCTGGGGGTCCAGGCCCAAAGTTGGGTGGAACAGGGTGGGCTGCACAACGACCTGGCAGCCGCTGTGGTTGCGTGTGCGGACAGGCAGCCAAAAAAGGCCCAGCAGGTCATAGGCCCGGGCCTTGGAAAGGCGGCAGTGTACCACGCCGCAGGTGGCGCAGCTTAGCTTGTGCTCTAAGATCTGGGGCTGGCGGGCAGGGGAGAACTCCAGCTTTTCGACCCGGCGCTCGGCGGTAAAGTTGTTTTCAATGGTGAGGGTGGCCCGGGCCCGGCCGGACGGTAAAAAGGAGCGGTTGGCCACCGCCACATGGAGGGAAACGGGCTGGTTTTTGGCCGTGTGCGCCGGTTGGGCATCCCCGGGGACGCAGGCCGTTACCCGGAGGGTAAGCATACCCGGCAGGGAGATCAGCAGCGAGAGCCAGGGCAGCGCCAGGGCCAGCAGGAACACGTACATGGAGTAGTACCCGTTGAAACATATAAAGAATGCTCCGGCGCACAGGAGGATAAACAGGTAGCAAAGGCGGTTTTTCAGCAAAAGGCCCGCCCCCCTTACCTGAGCAGCCTGGGCGCGGGCACCTGGGCCATAACGCCCTCCAGCACGGCGTGGGCGTCCAGGCCGCCCATTTTCGCTTGGGGCTCCAGCACGACCCGGTGGCAGAGTACATCGAAGAACAGCAGGTTGACGTCCGCGGGGACGATGTAGTCCCGGCCGGCCATCCAGGCGGAGGCCCGGCAGGCCCGGACCAGGGCGGCGCCGGCCCGGGGGCTGGCCCCCAGGCGCAGGGCGGGGTCCTCCCGGGTGGCAGTGCACAGGTCGGCCACATAGCGGTACAGGTCGTCCGCCACGTGGACCAGGGCGGCCTCGGCGCGCATTTGCCCGACCTCGGCCAGGGTAGCGGCGGGGACGATGGACTCCAGGGGCCGCCGGCCCTCGGTCTGTTTCAGGATGCGCACCTCCTGCTCGGCGGAAGGGTAGCCGATGGAGAGGCGCAGCATGAACCGGTCCAACTGGGACTCGGGCAGGGGCTGGGTGCCGGCGGTGCCCAGGGGGTTTTGGGTGGCGATGACCGTAAAGGGGCTGGGCAGGGGGCGGCTGACGCCATCGACCGTGACCTGGCCCTCCTCCATGGCCTCTAAAAGGGCGCTTTGGGTCTTGGCGCTGGTGCGGTTGATCTCGTCAGCCAAAAACAGGTTGCACTGGGCCGCGCCGGGGCGGTACTCCAGGCGGCCGGTTTCCTTATTATATATAGAGTAGCCCAGCACGTCGCTGGGCATGGTTTCCGGTGTGAACTGTACCCGGCCGAACTGCATACCCATGGCCCGGGAAAAGGCCAGGGCCATGGTGGTTTTGCCTACACCGGGGTTGTCCTCCAGAAGGATATGCCCGCCGGCCAGGATCGCCATGAGGGTTTTGCAGACGACGGTATCTTTGCCGACAATGGCTTTGCGAACCTCGTTGATGATCCCAAGGGCTTTGGGCTGGGTCATGGGCGTCACCTGTCCTTTTATATGAGAATCGGCTCCAGGGGGAATATCGCTGATAATAAAAATAGGGAAGTTCTCACTTCTCTATTTCGGGTGGGGCTATTCAAATGTAAGGGATAAATTGGAGCGGACGACGAGGCTCGAACTCGCTACCTCCACCTTGGCAAGGTGGCGCTCTACCAGATGAGCTACGCCCGCGAAC
>CANOFK010000126.1 GCA_947565265.1 uncultured Clostridia bacterium
AGTATAATAATGAGTAGAAATGACTATGTGAAGGGAAGGCGCAATCTCCATATGAAATTCCACTTTAAGCCCCGCGCCCGCCGGGGCAGCTATGAGATCAACATGACCGAAGGTCCCCTGCTGGGTAAGCTGGTACGGTTTTCCATCCCCTTGGCTTTGTCTGGGGTGATGCAGCTATTATTCAACGCGGCGGACATTGTGGTGGTGGGCCGGTTTGCAGGCAGCCACTCTTTGGCAGCGGTGGGCTCTACCAGCGCGCTGAATATGCTCATTGTCAACCTGTTCATCGGCCTGTCTATTGGGGTCAATGTGCTGGTAGCCCGGTACTACGGGGCGGGGCAGGGGCGTGACCTCCACGAAACGGTACATACGGCGGTGCTGACGGCGGCCGCTTGCGGGGTGGTACTGATCTTCCTGGGCATTGCCCTTTCCCGCCCGCTGCTACAGATGATGGAAACCCCTGCGGATGTTATCGACCATTCGGTGCTGTATATGCGCATCATCTTCGCGGGTATGCCGGCCTCTATGCTCTATAACTTTGGGTCGGCGATCCTCCGTGCGGTGGGTGACACCCAGCGGCCCCTGTATTTCCTGCTGACAGCGGGTGTGATCAATGTGCTGCTCAACCTGTTTTTTGTGATTGTGCTGCACATGGGCGTGGCGGGGGTTGCCCTGGCCACCATTATCTCCCAGTGCGTTTCCGCCGCGCTGGTGATCCTCTGCCTGCTGCGCAGCGAGGGGCCCTACCGGCTGAGCCTGAAGAACCTGCGGGTATACAAGGGGAAACTTAAGGAGATGACCCGCATTGGCATACCGGCGGGCATACAGGGGGCCATGTTCTCTATCTCTAACGTGCTCATCCAGTCCACGGTCAACTCCTTTGGATCTGTGGCTATGGCCGGAAGTACCGCTGCGGGCAACATTGAGGGCTTTGTGTTTACCGCGATGGACGCCTTTAACCAGGCGGCCCAAAGCTTTGTGGGCCAGAACTACGGCGCCAAAAAGCTGGACCGGGTGAAGAAAATTATCTGGATTTGCATGGGCCTGGTGACGGGCGTGGGGCTGTTGCTGGGCATTGGCGCTTACCTGGCTGCTGATCCCCTGCTGGGCATCTACTCCACGGATCCGGCGGTCATTGCGTATGGCCGGGCCCGGATGCTGGCCATTTGCGTGCCCTATTTTACCTGCGGGGCGATGGGCATCTTTGTTGGCGGTATGCGTGGGCTGGGCTCATCGCTGACCCCTATGCTGAATACTGTATTTAGTGTCTGTGTGCTGCGGGTGGTGTGGGTGTATACCATATTTGCTATCTGGCCCACCTGGGAGGTGCTGTTTATCTCCTACCCGGTCACATGGGTCATCGCGTCCCTGATCGGCTGCGTCTGCTACCTGGTCATCAAAAAGCGCGCCTATGCCAAGTTACAGCCTACGAATTAACAGAGAAAAAAGCCTCCCGTTTTGACGGGGGGCTTTTTTGTTATGGGGGCTTATTCCCGGCCGCCGGGTGGGGCGGTAGGGTACAGCGATTTTGCAGGCCTGTGTTTAGAGGGGCTTTTTTAGGTTGCGTTGCATTTTTGTGCCCGCATAGTCTTGGGCGCGGTAGAAGGCGTGAGCTCCCTGGCGGCTTTCGCCGGAATTTAAGCGGATGGCCTCCGTGCCCTGCTGCCGGGCCCATTCTTCGCCGGCGGCCAACAGCCTGGCGCCAATGCCCATGCGCCGGCAGGCCGGGTCTTAAGCCCTCTTGCGGCAGGGCTTACTTGCCCAGCACGTCCCGCACGGTTTTCTCAATGCTTTCGGCGCACAGCCCGAACTCTTTCAGCAGATCCACTGCCGGGCCGGAGTGGCCGAATACATCCCGCACGCCCATACGGGTGAGGGGGGTGGGGCAGTGCTCGCAGAGGCAGGCGGCTACAGCCTCGCCCAGCCCCCCGACGATGCTGTGCTCTTCTACGGTAAGGATGCGGCCGGTTTCCTGGGCGGCTTTCAGCACCAGTTCCTCATCCAGGGGCTTTACGGTGTGCGTATCGATAAGCCGGGCATGGATGCCTGCCGCGGCCAGGGCGTCTACTGCCTTAATGGCCTCGCCTACCATCAGCCCGGTGGCGATTACGGTGATATCACTGCCCTCCCGCAGGGTGATGCCTTTGCCGATCTCAAACCGGTAGTCATCGTTATTGTTGCAGCTTTCCACGGCTAACCGGCCCAGCCGGATATAGACAGGGCCGTTGTATGCTACCGCGGCCTTGACCGCAGCCTTCATCTCGTAGTGGTCAGCGGGGTTCAGCACCACCATGCCGGGGATCGTGCGCATAAGGGCCATATCCTCGCAGCACTGGTGGGTGGCCCCGTCCTCGCCCACGGAAATGCCTGCGTGGGAGCCTACGATCTTCACATTGAGATGGGGGTAGCCCACGGAGTTGCGGACCTGTTCAAAGGCGCGGCCCGCAGAGAACATGGCAAAGCTGGTGGCAAAGGGAATTTTGCCACAGGCAGCCAGGCCGGCGGCTACGCCTACCATGTTGCTTTCGGCGATGCCGCACTCGATAAACCGGTCGGGGTAAGCCTTGCCAAAGTTCTCCACCTTCGTCGCGTCGGCCAAATCGGCCACCAGCACCACGATATCAGGGTTTTCCGCGCCCAGTTCCACTAGGGCCTCGCCAAAGCTTTCCCTGGTCGCTTTTTTTACTGTTTCAGCCATTCACATAGCCTTCCTTTCCTTAGTTGCAAGTGTATGGTTCAGGGGTAAAAGGCCCTCAGCTTAGAGTCCGTTTTAAAACAGACTCTAGGCCTGGGGAGCCTCGCCCACGTATTGGACAAAGTTGATATAATTCCCGTCCGGGTCCCGGAACCCGATAGCCCGCCAGCCCCAGGGGTAGGTGACAGGGGGCTCCATCTCTATGCCCAGGCCGGTGAGCTGGGCATAGGTAGCGTCCACGTCAGGGGCCTCAAATTCCAGGCCGCAACTGTCCGGGGGGATCACAGGTTTTTCTTGGGTGGCGGTGAAAACCAGCGTTGTTTCCCCCACAGGCAGTTCCCAGCGGCCGGGAACTAGCTGGTTGGCGGAGGCATCCAGAACCTGCCCATAGAATGCCGCCAGTTTTTCCGGGGCCAGCGAAACGATGTTTATGCACCGGAGCCGGGCCATGCTTATCCCAACCCCTCCAGCGTGGCGCGCAGTTCGGCCATGGCCTGCTCATATTGCGCTTGATCGGGGGCTTTGCCGTGCCAGCCGGCCTGGTTCTCCATAAAGCTGACGCCCTTGCCCTTGGTGGTTTTGGCCAGGATGACGGCCGGTTTGCCCTGGCAGGCTTTGGCAGCGGCAAAGGCGGCCTCCAGGCTTTCCAGGTCATTGCCATTGGCAGCGATGGTTTCAAAGCCAAAGGCGCGGAACTTTTCGTCCAGCGGGGCGATACCGGCTACCTTCTCTACGTCGCCGTCGATCTGTAGGCCGTTGCAGTCCACGATCAGGCAGAGGTTGTCCAGGTGCTGGTGGGCGGCAAACATGGCGGCCTCCCACACCTGGCCCTCCTGAATCTCACCGTCGCCCAGCAGGGCGTACACCCGGTAATCGGCGCCGTCCATTTTGGCAGCCATAGCCATACCGGCGGCAGCGGAGATACCCTGCCCCAAAGAGCCGGTACTCATATCCACGCCGGGGGTGCCCTTCATGTCCGGGTGCCCCTGAAGCATGGAGCCGATATGCCGCAGGCCACCCAGCTCTTCTGTGGGGAAATAGCCCCGCTGGGCCAGGGCGGCGTACAGGCCGGGGGCACAATGGCCTTTGGAGAGCACAAAGCGGTCGCGGCCGGGGGCTTTCGGGTTTTGGGGGTCGATGCGTAACGCATGAAAGTAAAGGTAGGTGAAAATATCGGCAGCGGACAGGGAACCGCCCGGATGGCCGGACTTGGCGCTGAACACGCCGTCCACAATGCCCAGCCGGATCTTGGCAGCGGTAACTTGCAGGGAACGTAACTTTTCTGCGTCCATAAGTTCAATCCTTTCTAGGGGAAATGATGTAGTCTATGCCGATTATACCCTATCCCGTGGGAAAAAGCAAGAGGGCGGTTGCGCCGGGGTGTGGCCAAAGCGGAGAGTTTATGACGAAATTTTGGCCTCTGGCGGTGGAGAGTTGGCTACGCCAACTCTTGGGCGTTGCTCCTAAAAATCCCACCACCTTTGAAAAGGGCGAGGGCCACCGACTACTTGGCGCAGCCAAGTAGAGCAGCCGTCACGAGCCGACCGAACCGGCTGGTGAGACGACGAAACTTTTACTATTTGTTCGCCGGAGCCTCGCTTTCAAATTCTTCGCTTTGGACACACCCGTTGCGCCGGGGAGGAAGGAATGCCCATGGCGGGGGGGTAAGCAGCAAAAAGCCTGTGGGCAGGCCAAAAAGCGGTTGACGGCCCATGGACAAAAGCCTTACAATAGAGGGAGAGTTGGGGCAGGCCGTATTCGTTTAGCGGCGTGGCTGGGATTCTTGCGGCTTGTGGGGAGGAGGAGCAGCAGGCTTTGGGAAGATAGAAAGAAAG
>CANOFK010000127.1 GCA_947565265.1 uncultured Clostridia bacterium
CCTACTATAGCTGGACTGCTTTGGAGTACCTCTCCAGCGAGCAGGAGAAGGATTGGGTCGTGCTGCCCACCCTGTCTGCCAAAGAGGGCGTACAGCCGGTTGCCAACGGCGAAGTGGACCGGTCTACCATCCAGAAGAACAAGTGGGTTATTACCACCCAGTGCGAGCACCCCGAAGCCGCCCTGCGGCTGTGGGACTACCTGGCCCGCGACGCGGAGAGCAAGATGACCGTTGCCATGGGCGAGAAGGGCACCCTGTGGGACGAGTACGAGGATGGCAGCGGCTACTACTTTGTAGTGCCTGAGAACACCAGCCCCGAATACACCTTTGAGCACATGAAGTACACCCTGGGCACCGTAAATGACCCCCCGCTGATGACCAAGGCCGAGACCCCCAAGAACGACGGGGATATCTCCCCTGCTGCGGCGCTGCGCGACAAGATGGTTGCCGAGGTTGACAAGGACTTTGTGCCCAAGAGCGGCCAGTTGCCCCAGGCCTATGTGAGCCCTGATGCGATCGACGAGCGTTCCTTTATTGAAACAGACCTGAAAGCCTATATCAAGCAGTTCCGTTCGCAGGCCATTATGGACGGCTTTGATGACGCTACCTGGGATGCTTACTGCAAGCGTTTGGACGATTTGCAGTATGGCGCCTGGTTGCAGTGGTACCAGGACTTTATGGATGGCAAACTGTAAAGAATAAGGCTTTACAATCATAGCTATCAACCGCCGCCCGGAGGGTCAGGAACCTGCCCTTCGGGCGGCGTTCCTTGATAGCGTGGCATCGGCAAAAAATATACGCCGAGAAAGGAAAAGTACCTATGAAAACCCCTTTTAACCGCATTTTGTATGGCGGTGACTACAACCCCAACCAGTGGCCCAGGGAGGTTTGGGAGGAGGATATGCGGCTGTTTAAGCAGGCGGGTATCAACTCTGCTACGGTGAATGTGTTCTCCTGGGCGAAATTGCAGCCTGCTGAGGAGCGCTATGATTTCTCTGAGCTGGACGACATCATTGCCATGCTCAGCCAGGAGGATATAGACATTGTGCTGGCGACCTCTACCGGGGCTATGCCTGCCTGGCTGGTGAAAAAGTACCCGGAAGTTACCAGGGTGGACTTTGAGGGCCGGCGGCATAAGTTCGGCCAGCGGCACAACCACTGCCCCAACAGCCTGGTATACCAGAAGTTTGCCGGGCAGTTGGCCGGGGAACTGGCGAAACGCTACGGCAAAAACCCCCATGTGGTCTGCTGGCACATCAACAACGAATACAACACCGGGTGCTATTGCGAAAACTGCGAGAAGGCTTTCCGGGTGTGGCTGCGGAAAAAGTATGGCAGCCTGGACGCCTTGAACGCCGCCTGGAACACGGAATTTTGGGGGCACACCTTCTACGACTGGGAGGAGATTGTGGCGCCCAATAACCTGGCCGACGGCATGGGCTCTGGCTGGACCCGGAAAACGGCTTTTGCGGGCATCTCCATTGACTATGACCGGTTCCTCTCGGACAGCCTGCTGGAAAATTATAAGCTGGAGCGGGACGCTATACGGGCGTATGACCCGGACACGCCCATTACCACCAACCTGATGGGTACCTACAAGGGGCTGGACTACTTTAAGTGGGCCAAGGAGATGGATGTGGTTTCCTGGGACAATTACCCGGCCTACAATACCCCGTGGAGTTCTACCGCCATGCGCCACGACCTGATGCGCGGGTTGAAGAATCAGCCGTTTATGCTGATGGAGCAGACCCCCAGCCAGCAGAACTGGCAGCCGTATAACTCGCTGAAACGGCCCGGCCAGATGCGGGCCCAAAGCTACCAGACCATCGCCCACGGCGGGGATACCATCCAGTTTTTCCAGTTGCGGCGGTCAAAGGGCGCCTGCGAGAAGTTCCACGGGGCGGTGATCAGCCACGCGGGCAGCGGGGATACCAGAGTGTTTAAGGAGTGTGCCCAACTGGGTGCGGAATTGCAGGCCCTGGGCACCGAACTGCTGGGTGCGGACAGCCCGGCAGAGGTGGGCATCCTGTTTGACTGGGACAACTATTGGGCGCTGGAATATACCAGCGGACCCAATGTGGACCTGAAGTATGTGGACCAGATTCACCAGTATTACCGGTACTTCTACGAGCGGCATATACCGGTGGATATGGTGCCGGTGGACGGGGACTTCAGCAAGTATAAGGCCATTGTGGCCCCGGTACTATACATGGTGAAGGAGGGCATGGCCCAGGCCCTGGAGCAGTATGTGGAAAACGGCGGCACGCTGGTATCGGGCTTTATGAGCGGCATTGTGGACCAGAGCGACAATGTGCACCTGGGCGGGTACCCGGGGCCGCTGCGCAGGATGTGCGGGCTGTGGGCCGAGGAGATAGACGCCCTGGCCCCGGAACAGACCAATACCATGCTGTTCCCGGACGGCAGCCAGTGCAAGTGCAGCCTGGTGTGCGACTTGATCCGCCTGGAGGGCGCGGAGCCTTTGGCCAGCTATGGCGAGGACTTTTACGCCGGTATGCCTGCCGCTACAAAGAACCGGTTTGGCAAGGGAACGGTGTACTATGTGGGCACCCAGCCTGACGGGGCGGGGCTGGCAAAGCTGCTGAACGGTTTTGTGGCCGACGCGGGGGTATGCCCGATTATGGAGGAGAATACCAGCCTGGAGGTGACCCGCCGGGTGAAAGAGGGGAAGGAATTCTGGTTCCTGATGAACTTTACGGGGGAGGATCAGCCTTTGCCGGAGAGTTTCCAGGGGGAGAAGGATATCCTGACCGGGGAAGTGGCCCCGGCGGTACTGAAACCCTATGATACTTTGCTGATCAAGCGCTGAAAGAACAGAAAGAGGCTGGCTGCCATTTGGCAGCCAGCCTCTTTTATGCGGAAAAGCGTGGGAAATAAGGGGGATAGGGGCGCTAATAGCGGCAGTCGAAGTGGAGGAAACGGGCTTTGCTGCCGGCGGCACCCTGGGCGAATACCCCGAAGAAACACCCGGTAAAGGTGCCGGCCATGACCTCGGTGGAGAGGAGCTGGCTGCGGCCGTGGCCCAGCTCGATGGGCCCGCTGCCCTGGGGGCTGACAGAGAAGGTGTAACCCTGTTTGGTGCTGCTGATTTGCAGGCGCACGGCGCCGTCGCCGGGCAGGGTGACGGGCGGGGTTTCTGTGACCATGTCGCAGACGCGCTTGCGCAACAGGGCCTGCCGCTGCCCGTTTTGGGTGGTTATGAGCAGGTCGTAGTGCTGCTCGTTGGTGTGGAACACGGTAAGGCCGGACTGGGCGCCTTCCTGGGGGGAGGGCTCCAGCAGGGCGGTAACCTGGGCGTCAAACTGGCGCTGGCGTACCCCGGCAAAGGTGGGGGAGCCCAGGCTGTCCAGGTCATCGCTACAGGCGGCCAGCACCAGGCCCTGTTCAAACCGGTAGTTTTCCGGGCGGGGATTGCGCAGATGGGCCCAATCAGCCGGGAACCGGGACATTTGGGTGAAAGCGGCCGCCACGGAGAAGGGGTTTTGGGGGACAAAGCCGTCTGCGCCGGGGACAGCGCCGGGGGTATCTTGGGTGCACATTTGGGCGGTTATGGGCTTGCCGCCATTGACCACCGGCCAGCCGTCTACCCACTGGACCGGGGCCAGCATGGTTTCCCGGCCGATATGGTGTAGCTGGCCCTGGGTGGGCCGCACGGCGTGGAACAACAGCCACCAGTTGCCCTGGCTGTCCTCTACCAGGTCGGCGTGGCCGGTGCCCTGGATGTCTACGTAGCCGGGGCCGCACATCTCCTCGTAGCCGGGCATCAGGTTGCGGTGGGTGAGGATGGGGTTGTGGGGGCAGCTTTCGAAGGGGCCCCACACGTTATCGGACCGGGCGATGGTTTCCATATGGCCGTACTCGGTGCCGCCCTCAGCGATCATCAGGTAGTACAGGCCGTTGACCTTGTACATATGGGGCCCCTCCGGGCACTTGCCGCCGGTGCCGTACCAAATGGGCCGGGTTTCGCTCAGGCGCTTGCCGGTGTCGGGGTCCAGCTCAAACTGGCCGATGCACTGGCCGTCCGCGGCGTTGTGGGTGCCCACATAGTAGCAGCGGCCGTCGTCATCCCAGAAGAGGGAGGGGTCGATACCCATCTGATCCAGCAGGATGGGGTCGCTCCAGGGGCCGTGGATATCGCCGGTATGGACGATGAAATTTTGGAGGGGCTGGCCTACGTTGGTGGTGATCATGTAAAAACGCCCGTTATGGTGCCGGATGGTTGGCGCGAATATCCCGCCGGAGGTGCGGCAGCCGGTAAGGGGTAGCTGGCCCTGCCGGGTGAGTACATGGCCGATTTGCTGCCAGTTGACCAGGTTGGTGCTGTGGTAGAGGGGAACCCCGGGGAAGAACTCAAAGCTGCTGTTGACCAGGTAGTAGTCTGCCCCGACCCGGCAGACGCTGGGGTCCGGGTAAAAGCCGGGAATGACCGGGTTGTGATATTTCATAGCGGCGCCTCCTGTTGTGGGAGAGTTTTGTCAAATTATACCATATGGGTGGG
>CANOFK010000128.1 GCA_947565265.1 uncultured Clostridia bacterium
GAAACCAGAGATACCGTGCTCCCATATAACCGGCGTTGGGGCGCAAAAAAGTCTTTGGGAGTTCTTATAAGCCGCCGGAGGCAGCCTTACGTTTCCAGCTCGTTGACCACGCCTTCCCGGTCTACGGTGAGGACGGGGCGGTAGGTGGAGTCCAGGGACTGCACCGCGCGGGCCACGGTCTGCCTGACCTGGCTGTCGGAGTCTTGCAGGGAGAAGGGCACGGCCACATCGAAGAGCACATTGGAGTGGGTGACGCCCCAGACCACCCGGAAGTCGTGGATGGCGGCCTGGGGGTAGGCGGCCTTGACCTGGGCCAGCACCTGTTCCCGCAGGGCCTGGGCTTTGGGGTCGCCGGTTACGACCGGGTCCAGGTGGATGACCAGGTGGATGCCCTCCTGCTCCAGAAAATCCCGCTCGATGTTGTCGATCAGGTCATGGCTGACGAGGATATCCTCCTCGGCGGGCACCTCGCAGTGGACGCTGGCAAAGCAGCGGCCCTCACCGTAGCTGTGCACCGTCAGGTCATGTATGCCGATAATGCCTTGGTAGCCGCGGATCTTTTGGTAGATGGCCTGGACCAGCTCCTGCCGGGGGGCGGCGCCCAGCAGGGGGTCGGCGGTTTCCATGATCAGCCGCACGCCGGAAACCACGATGAAACCCGCCACCAGAAGGCCCAGCCAGCCGTCCAGGCGCAGGCTGGTGAGGCGGGTGATCACCGCGCCCAGCAGCACCACCGCGGTGGCGATTACATCGTTGCGGCTGTCGCTGGCCGTGGCCGTCAGGGCGCCGCTGCCGATCTTTTTGCCTACGCTTAGGTAAAAGCCGCACTGCCACAGCTTGAGGAGCACGGAGATCACCAAAATGGCCAGGGACAGGGGGCCGAAGGCAGCGGCTTCTGGGGTGATGATCTTTTCGACGGAGGATTTGGCCAGCTCCAGGCCCAAAAAGAGCACGATGAAGGACACGATCACCCCGCAGAGGTACTCGATGCGGGCGTGGCCGAAGGGGTGCTCTTTATCCGCCGGCTTACCGGCCAGCTTAAAGCCCACCAGCATGATGATGGAAGATCCGGAATCGGTCAGGTTGTTTACCGCGTCGGCCAGGATGGCCACGCTGTGGGACAGCAGCCCGGCTATCAGCTTGATGGCGAACAGCAGCAGGTTGGTGGCGATACCCACCGCCCCGGCTGCCCGGCCGCTCTTTTCCCGTACCTGGGGGGTGGGGTCCCCGCCGTACCCTTTGACCAGCAGTTTCATCAGGGGTTCATACATGGGCGTGCCTCCTTTTAGGGGTATTGGTTGGGCGTGGCGGGCAGACGGCTGGGCGATCGCCCGCAAAAAACGGGGGCTGGCCCACCGGGCCCGCCCTTAGACCAATATGCTGTTTCCCTGGCTGTCGATGCCTACGATGAGGGGGAAGTCTTGCAGGGTAAGGCGCTTGACGGACTCGCAGCCCAGGTCCTCGAAGGCAATGACCGTACAGGCGGTGATGCACTGGGCAGCCAGCGCCCCCGCCCCCCCTATGGCGCACAGGTACACCGCCCCGTTGCGCCGGATGGCCTCGACCACGGCGGGGCTGCGCTTGCCTTTACCGATCATGCAGCAGAGGCCCAAGTCCAGCAGGCGGGGGGTGTACGGGTCCATGCGGGTACTGGTGGTGGGGCCGCAGGAGCCGATGGCCATGCCCGCCGGCGCGGGGGTGGGGCCGGCATAGTACACGGCCGCCCCGGCCAGTGGGTAGGGGGGGCTTTCCCCCCTGTCCAGCATTTCGGTGATGCGCTTGTGGGCCGCGTCCCGGCTGGTGTAGACGGTACCGCTGAGCAGCACCCGCTGGCCCGCCCGCAGGCCCGCGGCCATTTCCGGCAACCGGCCGGTATGCAGCTTGATCTCATCCATTTTTATGCGCCTCCTGTTGGGATAGTTCCCGCGCCAGATGGTAGTCTTTTTCCGTTTCGCGGACAATCTGGAAACCCAGCTTTTGGTGCATCCGCAGCGAGGCTGTGTTCCACTTATAGATGGTGGTGCCGGTGATACGGGGATACCCCAGCGCCCGCAGGCGGCCGATAACCGCCTGCATGGCCAGGGAGCCCAGCCCTTTGCCCCGGTACCTGGCGTACCAGATGGCGATGGGCGGGTTCTCCGGCTTGACCGTCACATCCCCTACCGGCACCCAGTTGCCGTCCTCCAGGGCCTCGATAAAGTAGAGCTCCCCATTTTTATGGAGGTAACGGCACATACCCTTTACATAGTCCAGGTCCGGGATCCGGCTCTCGTCAAAAATGCCCTCGGAGTTTTGGTAGACGACCGGGTCCTGGTAGCCGGGCAGGGCTTTCTCGTAGTGGCCGTCGTAGCGTTTCAGCCGGAAAGCAGCGTTTAGCGGGATGACCGCCGGCTGCTCTACCCCTACAAAAGGCATAGGCCTTCACTTCCCTTCCATTGGGTATAGGGCGCTGTGATTTTTATAAAAGGACGGCCCCAGCACCCGCCGGGGCCGTCCTGCCTGCGCCGCTTAGGGAAACCCTTAGGGCTCGTTTGAAAAATCGAAAACGCCGTCTTTTTGCTCGATTTCGCAAAGCGAACATCGAAAGCGGCCATCTTCTGCGTCAAAAATCCTCGTCAACCACGAGGTTGACTTGCGGTTTTTTCCTGGAATCTGACCACTTCTGACCAAAAATTCGTCATTCCCTCTATTTTCAAACAAGCCCTAAGCGGCGGTATTTCCATTACGGGGCCTTTATTTCTCCCAGAACAGCTCGATATGCTCCTGCACGGGGCCGTAGAAGAAAGCCACACGGACGGGCATCCCGCCGCCCAGGTTGGCGTCGGCGGGCTCCATGGTCACCTGGTAGCCGGCCTCGCGCACTTTGGCGATGATCGCGTCCACCTGGCCGGTGGCAAAGGCGATATGGGCCAGGGGGCCGCCGGCAGGGATATCGCTGTCACTGTGCAGGATCTCCATGCAGGTGTTGTCCCCGCAGGAAACCATCAGGCAGGGATGGGCCGGGTCGCCCCAACGCTGCTTGACCTCCATCCCCAGCAGTTTGGTGTAAAAATCTACCGTTTCCTGATACTTCTCCGCCGTGGGCTTGACGGCGATGTGGTGCACGCCCTTGATCAGATTTCCCATAGCTGCCTCCCCTTATTTGCGGTTGAATATGGACATGATGTCGGTAAAGGTATCGTCGTCGTCAATAACCTTGGGGTCTACCCGGGGCTCGCTGGCACGGGTGCTTTGGGTGCTGCTGCTGCGGATAGAACCGGTGCTGCGGCTGGAGATGACCGGGGCCTGCTCGGTGGGGGCGGGACCCAGGAAGTCGTCGTCCAGGTCAATATCCAGCGCGGGCTTGGCTTTCTCGCCGTTCATGCCCTCAAAGCCGGTGGCGATTACGGTGACGTTCATGCCGTCCTCCATGCTGTCGTCAAAGGTGGCGCCCCAGATGATGTTGGCGTCCGGGTGGGCCCGCTCGGTGACGATCTGGGAGGCGGTGTCGATCTCGTCCAGGGCGATATCCGGGCTGGAGGTGATGTTGATGATGACGCCCCGTGCCCCGGCGATCTTGGTTTCCAGCAGGGGGCTGGAAATGGCGGCCATGGCGGCCTGCTCGGCCTTGTCCTTGCCGGTGCCGTGGCCCACGCCCATGTGGGCGTAGCCCGCGTCCTGCATCACGGACTTTACGTCCTCGAAGTCCAGGTTGACGATGCCGGGGAGCTGGATCAGGTCGGATATGCTCTGCACGCCCTGGCGCAGCACGTCATCGGCCACCAAAAAGGCGTTGGCCAAGGTAATGCGCTCGTCGCTGACCAGCTTGAGGCGCTCGTTGGGGATGACCACCAGGGAATCTACGTGCTCCCGCAAAGCGGCGATGCCCTTTTCGGCCTGCTCCATCCGGCGGCGGCCCTCAAAGGCAAAGGGTTTTGTCACAATGCCTACGGTCAGGGCGCCCTGCTCCCGGGCGATTTTGGCTACGGCCGGGGCCGCGCCGGTGCCGGTGCCCCCGCCCATGCCGGCGGTGATGAACACCATGTCCGCGTCTTTGAGCACTTGGGCGATGGTTTCCCGGCTCTCTTCGGCGGCCTTCTCGCCCACCTCGGGCTTGGAGCCGGCGCCACGGCCGTTGGTCAGCTTTTCGCCCAACTGCACCTTGATGGAGGCCTGGCTGCGTTGCAGGGCCTGCTTATCGGTATTCATACAGACCAGCTCTACACTGCGCACACCGGCGCTGGCAATGCGGTTGACGGCGTTGCCGCCGCCCCCGCCTACGCCTACTACTTTTATGGTCTGTGGGGTTTCATCCAATAAATTGTCAACTTCAAAAGGCATTTTTACGACCACCCTTCACTTTTTTCTTAAATCCCGTCCAAAGTACCGCCAAAGCCCGTTTCCCGGCCCATTCCGGTTTCCCAGCAGGCTCTGGTTTTCGTGCTTCTCCTCCGCAGTTTGCTTTTTATGTACTTACGCACCAACCAAAGCATCATTACGTCAAGTTTACGTTACATAGTATAATC
>CANOFK010000129.1 GCA_947565265.1 uncultured Clostridia bacterium
CGTTTTCGGCCAGCACCACGGCGGCGTCGTTGGCGCTCATAATCACCGTGGCCTTAATCAGGTCGTCTACGGACATCTGCTCCCCCTCCTTCAGCCAGATGTCCGAGCCCCCCATGGAGGCCGCGTGGGCCGAGGCCGTCAGCACGTCTTGCAGGCCCAACTGGCCCGCTTCCAGCGCGTCAAAGGTCAGGCACAGGGTCATCACCTTGGTGATGGACGCGCAGGGGCGCACCTGGTGGGGGTTTTTCTCAAACAGCACCTGGCCCGTGCCCGCCTCCATCAGCACCGCCGCCGGCGCGGAGATCTCCAGCCCCTCCCCCTGGGCGGCCGTGGCGGGCATTACCCGCAGGCAGAGTACGCAGGCCAGTACCAGCGCGGGTATAGCCAACCGTTTTTTCATGGCAACCATTCCTTTCTTGCCGGGCCCTGGGGCCCTGGGTTCCAGTTTGGTATAATATATGTTTGCCCCCGGCGGCTTAAGACCCTTTCTGTAGAAAGGGCCTTCCGGCCCCCATCCTCCAAACAAAAGGCCCGGCTCATTTCCCTGAGCCGGGCCCTATCAATTATCTTTTATTCTTCCAAAAGGGTGAGTTCCCACGCCAGGTGGGCGGGCAGCAGCCTGTCCAACAGGCGGCGGGCCTCGGTTTCGGTTACGCCCCGCAGGGCGCCCGTAACCAGCAGCTTGCCCGCCTGTTCCCTCACCGTGCCCTCCACCCCTGCCACCGGCAGCACCTCCTGGCAGAGGCTGCCCAGCGTCGCCGGGCCGTACCGCAGCCCGAGGGCTTTGGCCGCCGCTTGCCGCCGGAAACCCAGCCCCGCCCCGGAGGCCTGCCGCCGGAACAGCAGTTCCCAGGCGGCCAGCCGCCCGGCCGGTGCCGTCAGCGCGAACAGTTCGGCCTCCAGCGCCGCCATTGCCTCCTCTATCACCGCAAACCCGGCCTGATAGGCCGCCAGTTCCCAATCCACCGGGCTCTCCCCGGTCAGCCGGTACAGTCCTGTGGCCCCCATCAGCCGGGCCATGTTCCCGCCGCAGGTCATATCAGCCCTCGCTAAAGGCCACAGCCCCCAGGGCCAGCAGCACCCCTGCCGCCCCCTCCACCGCTGTGGTACTGCTGTTAAACGTCACTTTGCAGATGGCCGGGTCCGCGTCCAGCACTGCCCTGGTCAGGTCGCTCAGGTACATCCCCTCCCCGATCTTCCTCTGCCCGAACCAGTCCCGCACCCCCTGTATGGCGGCCTCTTTGGCCTGGGCGAACACCGTCCCCGGTTTCACCCCCAGGTAGCCGATCACCCCCACCTTTTTCACTGTGGGCGCCTTTACCGTCACGGCCACCCCGGCCTCCCGCAGGCCCTCCAGCTTTTCCGCCAGGGCGTCCATGGCCGCCTGGCCGGGGGCGGCCCCTTGCCCCCATACGTATACGCCCACCGTGCCCGCGCCCCCCTCCCTGGGCACGGCCTGGGCGTCGGATACCCCTTCCTCCTCCAACGCCACCGCCTCGTACCAGGCGGCGCTGCCCGCGGGCCCCATAAGCCGGTAGCTTTCCAGTACCCTGGCACGGTAGTCCCCGTCCCGTTCCGGGTCCATACCGCCGGTAAAGGGGGCCGGGTTTGTCACGTAGTTGATGCCATTCACCTCCGTTACCAGCGTGTTCACGTACCCGGCGGCGGCATTGCCCCTGCTGCCCCCCTCCGCCGCTTGGGCAGGGGCCTCCACGGTCACGGTCCCCGCGGCAAGGGTCACGTCCGCCGTGGTTTCATACTCCACCGCCTCCTCCCCGTAAGAGGCGCACACCGTCCCCTTTGGGATCAGCAGGTCAAACCCCGCCGGCACATACCGGGAAAAGGCCAGCCGGCCCCTGGCCTTTTCCTGCCCCCGGCGCACCACGCCCCGCTGGGCCCCGTGCATATCCAGTTGGGCCCCGTCCGCCGTCTGGGGGAAGGCCTGGCGTTTCAGCCACTCTATCCCCGCCTGTAGGCGGTACAACTCCCCGGCCAGCAACTGCAACCGCAGCCCCAGGTCGGAAACATCCTCCGGCGCCCAGCCGCTTTTTGCGGTATAGGCCGCCTTCATCCGCCCCCATATCTCCTCATAGCTCTCCAACCTCTATCTCCTCCTCCCCCAGCGGGGTCGCTATCAAAAAAGCCACGCCCTTTTCCGTCAGCCGGGCGGCTTTGGCCCGTACGCCGGGCAGGCGCAACAGGGCCTCGTTGGCCAATGCCAAAGCCCGTTCCTCCGGGTGATCCTCCCCCCGGTCCAGTTGCCACAGCCCGCTTCCCAGTTCCCGGTTGTAGGGCCATGCGCCCCGGTGCATCTGTAAGTTCATGCGGGCGTACTGCAAAAGTTCCGCCCGGCCGGCCACGGTTTTGGGCAAGCCCCCGGCGCCCAGCACATAGCCGCCGTTTACCAGTTCCGTATCCACCCCTCATCCCTCCTTTGGCTGGAACACCTGCCCGTTGATGACCACGCATCCGTCGTTGCACAGCCGTATTTCCGCGCCCCCCGCCGAATACAGCCGCACCTCCCCCTGCTCCAGCGCCCCGTCGGCGGCGCTGGCCAGGCCGGCGCAGTAGCCGCCCAGCATCACGGCCTCCCGGCCCTCCTCCGCTACGCTGGCAAAGCCATACGGGAATATCTGCGCCGGCCGGTCATGCCGGCTGTCGGCCTGCACCGCAAAGCCGCCCTGGTTCTCCACCGTCCCGCTGGTCAGCTTAAGGGGCTGCCCCGCTGCCAGCCGTTCCGTCAGCCACATCCGTTTCCCCCCTTTCCAGCACAAAGCGGGTACGCGCCCCGCCGCTGTCCTGATGATACACCGCCCGGCACACCGGGCAGCCGGTAAAGCGCCCGGCCTTGGGTATCTCCACATCCGCCACCCCCCAGGCGGGCCACCAGGCCCCCTGGCAGGTCACGGTAAGCAAAAAGCTCTCCAGGGCAAACCGCTCATAGTCCCGGTCAATCTCATTGTCGCATAGCACCAGCGCGAAGGTATACACCTCCTCCGGCCCGTAAGGCCGCCGTGTATAGCGGTTGATCTCCTCCATCTCCCCCTGCCCCGGCACCCCTGCCTTCATCACCAAACCGTCTTTCAACTGCTCCACGCCCCTTTCCCTATTCTTCCGGTACCTGCCTGTCCTCTCCTGCGGCCTTTCTGGCCTGTTCCAGTTCAAACTCCAGTTTCCGTGCCCTGGCCGCGGCGTACATGGCGTTGGCATGGTCCACCTCGTCCTGCATGGTAATCTCCTCCCAGTGGATGCCGCACGCCGGCGGGTAGCCCTCCAAAACCAGCCAGGTCTGGCAGATCTTCCTGGCCACCGGCGTCAATATCCGCCGGTAGGCCTCCAGTTCGCTGGTCAGCACATCCGCCTGCTGGCTGGACATCCGCTCCGTAGATGACCAGGAGAGCCCCAGCAAAAAAGGGGGCAGCCCCAGCTTTGCCACAATCTGCTCCAGCATCTGCCGCACCGGCACCTGGCTGTCCAGTATCTGGTTATCCGCGCCAATGGCCCGTATATCCACATCCCCCACGGCCACAAAGTCCATGGGCTCCTGGCTGGCCATCACCCTTCTCCACTCCGCGGCCACCTGTCCGGCCCGGTCCCCGGCCGGGGCCATCATGCCGTCCGGGCGGCAAGTCACCGCAAACCGCACATTGCCCAGCCGCTCCCAGTTCTTCCCCAGGGCCTGGTAGATCTGCAACAGCACCTGGCTGACGAAAGGCAGCCCCCGCAGCAGGGAAGTCCCCCAAGGTGACCCCGCCGCCGGGTTCAGGGCCGAAACCAGCAGCAGTTCCGGGTACGGGCAGGCCTGTTTCCCCTGGCCGGTCCGGGCCCACACCTTTATGCCCAGGGCCCCGTCCGCCTCCAGTTCCAGGTCCTGCAACCCCGCGTTGTACAGGGCCGCCACCTGCCCGCCGCTTACCACCATCTCCCCCACGGCGTTGCCGTACGTGACCAGCTCCTCCAAATACACCCCCAAAAACTCGTAAATGCCCGCCCCGGCCGCGTTCACCTGTACCCCCTCCAAAAACCCGTGCAGCCGCGCCTGGGCCTCCGGGTCCGGGCAGCTTACCCGGAACTCCCCAATCAGCCGCCGCAGCTTGTAAATAGCCGCGTCAATAATGGGCACATTCTCCCGCAGGGCCCGGTACAGCCCCCATTCCCCCGCGCCCAGGGGCAGGCCCGCCAGGCATTGGCCGCGGCCTGTCTGCACACAGGCCGCGGCAGCCCCCCGTTTTTTCCGAAACCCCAGTATTTCGTCCATCCCCTTTCCCTTGTAATCCAATAAGGCTTTCCGGGACCTCCCGGCCACCGCCCCTTTTGCGTTCCCCGTAAAAGCCCTCTCATATATCCCTCCAAAAACCCAAAAAGTTTCCCTCTAAAAGGAAACTTTCCGAAAATTTTTTTGTTTTTTTTCAAATTTTTTTCCAAACCCCTGTCAAAACCCTTTCGGTAAATTAAGAATCCCTTACTTTTCC
>CANOFK010000130.1 GCA_947565265.1 uncultured Clostridia bacterium
GTAATTTCCAGGAGGTTCTGAAGTCTTGGGGTACAGGGGGTGCCTGCTGCGGTGCCTGCTGTGGCCCCGCCCCAAACAGAGAGCAGGGGCCGGTTTGAAAACCGGGCTTATGTACGCGCGGTGTTCCAGCGGGCCCCACACACTGATTTCAAAATTCTGTAGGAGAGTGAATGTACATGTGCGCAAAGGAAGTTTTGGTTCAGAATCAGGTCGGCCTTCATGCCCGTCCGGCAACGTTCTTTATTCAGAAGGCCAATGAGTTCAAGTCCTCCATCTGGGTGGAGAAGGAGGAACGCAGAGTGAACGCCAAGAGTCTTTTGGGCGTATTGAGCCTGGGTATCGTGGGCGGCGTCACCATCCGTATCATTGCCGACGGTTCCGACGAGCAGCAGGCGGTTGACGCGCTGGTGGCTCTGGTAAACTCCGGGTTCGCTGAGTAAGAAAGCGGCTGTTAAACGGGCATCGCTGCAAAGCCTGTTTCAAACGGCCGAAACGTGTGCTTTTATGCTGAGGACGGCCGGTCCCAGCCGGAAAACCCACAGGCGCGGTACAAGCGGGTACTGCGGGGTCCCGGTAGGGGGACGGCTGCCTTTAAGGTAAAGGCAGGCGGTTCGGGGGTTTGAAACGGGTTTTGGCAGCGGTGCTTTTTTCTTGGGGGTGAAAGCTTTGACAGAACAGGATGAAAAAAAGAAAGAACTGCGTAAAAAAGCCATGCAGCGCCCTTTGACCCCAGGGGTCTATATCATGCACAACAGCAGCGGGGAGATCATCTACATCGGCAAGGCAAAGGCCCTGAAAAACCGGGTCAGCCAGTACTTTGGCTCCGAGAAAAACCACGACGCCAAAGTGCGCAAGATGGTATCCAACGTGGATTGGTTCGAGTACATCCTCACCGACAGCGAATTTGAGGCCCTGGTGCTGGAAAGCAGCCTGATCAAGCAGCACCAGCCCAAGTACAATATTTTGCTGAAGGACGACAAGGGCTATTGCTACATCCGCATCAGCGGCGGCCAGTGGCCCAAGCTTTCGGCGGTTTTGCAGATGGAGGATGACGGCGCCAAATACGTGGGCCCCTACCTGAGCTTTTGGTCCGTGCGGGAAACCGTTGACGCGGCCAGGAAGATCTTCAAGCTGCCGGACTGCAACCGGCGTTTCCCCCAGGACATAGGCAAAAGCCGGCCCTGCCTGAATTTTTACATCGACCAATGTTGCGCCCCCTGCCGGGGTAAAATAAACCAGGCGGAGTACAACGAGGCCTTCCAGCAGGCGTTGGACTTTGTCAAGGGCGGCAGCAGCACTTCGATAAAAGAACTGACCGCCCGGATGGAGCAGGCCGCGGAGGATTTGGATTTTGAACTGGCCGCCCGCCTGCGGGACAGAATCAACGCCATCAACAAGCTGAAAGCCCGCCAGAAGGTGGTAGCCAGCCGGGTGGAAGAGCAGGACGTGTTCGCCCTGGCCCAGGGCGAGGCCCACACGGCCTTTGAGGTGTTCCGGTTCACCGGGGGCAAGCTGAGCGACCGGGAGAGCTTCCTTACCGAGGGCTGCCAGCCGGATCCGGAAAGCCGCTCGGAGTTCTTGCGGCAGTACTACGCCATCCGGGACCGGGTGCCGCCGGTCGTCACCATGGACGGGCCGGTGGAGGACCAGGAACTGGTGGCCCGGTGGCTCACCGGGAAACGGGGGCGCACGGTAAAAATCAACGTGCCCCAAAAGGGCAGCCAGCGGCAGTTGGTGGAGATGTGCCGGGCCAACGCCGCCGAGAGCCTGGCCCAGCACAGCGGCCTTACCGGGCGGGACGCCTCTGCCCTGGATGAACTGCGGCGGCTGCTGGGCCTGGAAAAGACCCCGGCCTATGTGGAGTGCTATGACATCTCCAACCTGCAAGGGGGCGAGAACGTGGCGGGCATGGTGGTCTTTGAGAACGGCAGGCCCTTAAAGGCCGCCTACCGGCGGTTCAAGATCAAAACCGTAGAGGGCCAGGATGACTACGGCTCCATGCGGGAGGTGATCCGCCGGCGGTTCGAGGAATACAAGGCCCACCAGGCAGCAGGGGACAACACCGGTTTCGGCCGGCTGCCGGATCTGCTGCTGCTGGACGGCGGCAAGGGCCATGTGGCGGCGGTGCAGCCGGTACTGGAGGCAATGGGCGTCAACGTGCCCCTGTACGGCCTGGTAAAGGATGACAAGCACCGCACCCGGGCCATTGCCAAAACCGGGGGGGAGATCGCCATTACCTCCACCCGGCGGGCGTTTACGCTGCTGTCCACCATCCAGGACGAGGTGCACCGGTTTGCCATTGGCTACCACCGGCAGCAGCGGAAAAAGTCGGCCATTTCCAGCACTCTGCTGTCCATAGAGGGGGTAGGCCCGGCCCGGGCCAAGGCGTTGCTGAAACACTTTAAGACCGTAGGGGCGGTCGGCCAGGCTGCGGTAGAGGAGCTGGCCGCAGCGCCGGGCATGAGCAGGCCGGCGGCCGAGGCCGTGTACAGGCATTTCCACGGGGAGGATGGGCAGAAAGGGGCCGGATAAGGCCAGCGGTCCCCTTTTGCGAAACGGCGGGGAGCCCAAACTTTCCTTTGCGGGCCTGCCACGCGGGATTTTCCTGCATTTTTTCCATAAAAGATGCAGAAAATTTTCCGTACAGGTTGACATCTACCCTGAAAAATGGGATAATAACATGGAATGTTTCTTTTGGAGTGGAACTATGCGAATTATTACCGGTACAAAACGGGGCAAAAAGCTGCTCTCCCTGGAGGGCGAGCAGGTCCGCCCCACCACCAATATGGTCAAAGAGGCCCTGTTCAACATCCTGCAATTTGGCATTGAGGGCCGCCGGGTGTTGGACCTCTTCGCCGGCTCCGGCCAAATCGGGCTGGAGGCCCTCAGCCGGGGCGCCCGCCAGGCCGTGCTGGTAGACAGCAGCCGGGACGCGGTGCGGGTGATCCAGAAAAACGTGGAGGCTACCGGCTTTGGCAGCCAGTGCCAGGTGGTGGCCGCCGATTTTGCCGGCTACCTGCGCGCCGAACCGGGTATGTTCGACGTGGCGTTTATCGACCCGCCCTACCAGGCCGGCCTGCTGGGCCAGGCCCTGTCCCTTACCGCCGGCCGCATGAACCCTGGCGGGGTCATTGTGTGTGAGCACGGCAGCAGGGAGGAGCCCCCCGAAGGCGCCGGGGGCTTTGCCAAGCAAAAAACCTACCGCTACGGCCGTACCGCCCTGACGGTATACCGGGCACAGGGGCAGTAGAAAATAAGGGAAGGCCGGGGCGCCCGGCCGCAAGGAGTTTGAAACGCGGATGACGGAACACATGAAAACAGCCGTCTGCCCCGGCAGCTTTGACCCGGTGACTTTGGGGCATCTGGACATTATCAGCCGGGCCAGCAAGATTTTTGACCGCATCATCGTGGCAGTGCCAGTCAACCCGGACAAGCGGTACAGCTTTTCCGTGGAAGAGCGTATGGCCATGCTGGAAAAGGTCTGCCGGGCCGAGGGCCTCTGCAATGTGGAGATAGACCGGGTAGAGGGCCTGTTGGCCGACTATGCCCGGCAAAAAGAGGCCGTGGTGGTAGTTAAGGGCCTGCGGGCCCTGACGGATTTTGAGTATGAATTCCAGCAGGCGCTGACCAATAAAAAGCTGAACCCCCAGTTGGAAACCATGTTCCTGTCCACCAGCGCGGAGCATATGTTTTTAAGCTCCAGCATGGTCAAGCAGGTGGCGGGTTTCCGGGGGGATATCTCCCACTTTGTCCCCGCGTGTATCCTGGAGGAGATCAAAGGGCGTCTATGCGCCCAAGCCTAGCCGCCCCCGGCAAAGCGGCCCACAAAACGGAAAACAACCTTGCCAAAACCGCAAGGCAGAATAGCGCACGGCCTTGCGGGCTTTGGGAAAGCCCCCATCGCTCTGCCAGCCAAGATATTGGGAAAGGAACGGGTTACTATGAGCAATAACCAAGCGACCATTGAAGACCTGATCGACGAGATGTACGACGTGCTGGAGAAGGGGTTCAAGCTGCCCTTGTCCTCCGGCAAGGTGCTGGTGGACAGTGAGGAGATCCGGGCTATCCTGGATGACATCCGGGACGTGTTCCCCCAGGAGATCGGCCAGGCCAAGGCTATTGTAGCGGACCGCGGCCAGATTTTGGCAGAGGCCCAGCGGGAGGCGGACTCTATCCTGCATACCGCCGAGGAGCGGGGGAAAGCGCTGGTATCCCAAGAGGAAGTGGTGCGCCAGGCCCAGCAGATGGCCAACGAGATCGTCACCCAGGCCCAGGCCAAGGTGCGGGAAATGCGCAAAGCCAGCAGCGATTATGTGGACGACCTGATGCGCCGCACAGACGAATCCCTTTCCGAAAGCCTGACCGAATTGCGTAAGACCAGGCAGAATATCAAGGCCTCACAGTCCATATCACAATCATGCAGCAATTCCAGGTTGAATTTCATCTCGAAAGCAACGCCCTCCAG
>CANOFK010000131.1 GCA_947565265.1 uncultured Clostridia bacterium
CCCGTATCTGCCTCCAGGAGGGGAGGGTGTGCGCCGTGGAGATGGGGGAGGACTGGTGGTAGGGCTATGTGGGCGCTCGCCCAAGACGGGGGGCGGGAGGCTCTCCAGCCGGGCGGGGTTTTTGGGGCTGGCGCGCAAGGGGGGCATACTGCTGCTGGTGCTACTGGCCACGCTGCTGGACGGGGTGACGGGCAGCGGGTTTATCCGCACGGCGGTATGTTTCTTTTTTATTGCCAACGAGGGGCTTTCCATTTTGGAAAACCTGGGGCTGATGGGGGTACGGTACCCCCGGTTTTTGCGGGAGATGCTGGAGGTAATGGGCGAGGACGCGGACAAGGGGAAGGGGGCATAGAAGATGGTACCTATTCGGCAGCGGCTATGCCCGCCGGAGAAATACCCGGTAAAGTGCCCCTACACCCGCCAGCCGGCGTGCATTGTGATACACAACACCGCCAACGACGCCCCGGCGGAAAACGAGGCCGGCTATATGCTGGGGAACAGCCGGGAGGTATCTTTCCACTACGCGGTGGACGAGGGGGAGGCGGTGCAGTGCCTGCCCCTGGACCGGAACGCCTGGGCCAGCGGCGACGGCCACGGGGCAGGGAATATGCAGGGCATCCACATAGAGATATGCCGGTCCCTTTCTGGCGGGGCGCGGTTTGCCAGGGCGGAAGAGAACGCCGCGTGGCTGGCCGCCTGGCTGCTGGGTCAGTATGGCTGGGGGATCGACCGGGTGGGGAAACATCAGGATTACGACGGGAAGTACTGCCCCCACCGCACGCTGGACCTGGGATGGGGGCGGTTTTTGCAGATGGTACAAAGCTACAGGAGGGCAGAGGAGGCGCCTATGGATTACCAACAATTTAAAGCATACATGGCCCGCTATGAACAGGAACTGGCCCAAAAACCCGCCAGCGGCTGGGCCAGGGAGGCCTGGGAGGCCGCCTGCGCCGGGGGCCTTTTGGACGGCACGAGCCCCCGGCTTCCCCTTACCAGGGAACAGGCCGCCGCTGTGCTGGGACGGGTGTTATAGGGGTTGGTTATAGAGCCCGGCGGCAGGCTGAAAAAAGGACAGGCCTTTGGGAAAAGTTCCCCTTGCAAAAATGCGCGGGGTGGTGTATGATAAGGGTATCTATCATGTGTTATTACGCCTTGCCGGGCGGCCCCCTTTGCCGGGCCCAGGCGGGGACTTATGGAAAGGACGTGTCCCTGTGAAAAAAAGCATCAAAAGATCCGTTGCCATCCGGGTGGCCGCAACGCTGGTGGCTACCATCCTGCTGAGCGTTATGACGACGGTGAACATCTTCCGCATTCAGGCCACCCAGGCCGAGGCCAAGCAGGCCAGTTCGCTTTTGAATCGGGCCCAAAGCGCGGAAGCCGCCCACTACAGATGGTCTGCCAACCTGAGCAACGCCCTGTACGCGGGGAAAGAATTTACCGGCAGCATTGACCCCACCACCTGTGTGCTGGGCCAGTGGCTGTACGGCGAAGCCGGTACCAACGACCAGGATGTGCTGGCGCTGCGCTCGAAACTGGAGCCCCTGCACAAGGAGCTGCATGAATCGGCCACGGCTGTGCTGGATACCCTGAAAACCGACCCGGCCGCCGCCCAGGCCTACTACCAGGAAACCATACTGAGCAACCTGAATACGCTGGTGGGGCTTTTGGACCAGGTGATTGAGCGGGGCAGCGCCCTGAGCGCCGACACCAGCACGAAAATGGACAACACGGCTGTGACGATGCATATAACCTCCGGCGTGTGCCTGGCTGTGGCCCTGGCCTGCCTGCTGAACCTGATCTTCTTTGTGCTGAACCGGGTGGTGCGGCCGATTTTGACCATCACCAGCAGCAGCAGCCAGTTGCAGGAGGGACGGCTGGATTTGCGGATTGCGTATAAATCGGAGAACGAGTTGGGCGACCTGGCCCGTACCCTGACGGACTCCATGGCCCTGATCAACAGCTATGTGGAGGACATCAACCGCATACTGGACCAGGTTTCCCAGGGCGAGTTCGACGTGGATACCTCTGCGGACTACATAGGGGACTTCCAGTCCATCCAGCAATCCATCCGTAGCTTTACTTCCACCCTTTCCGCCGCGCTGGGGGAGATTACCCAGGCGGAGCAGCGGATCTCGCAGAATGCGGACCAGTTGGCCAGCAGCAGCCAGTCCCTGGCGCAGGGGGCCACGGAGCAGGCCAGTTCGGTGGAGGAGCTGTACGCTACGCTGGATGATATCTCCAAGAGCGCCCGGCAGAACGTGACGCTGGCCGGGGAGGCCCAGGACCGGGCTACCCGCACAGGGGAGCAGGTTTCCGCCAACGGGGAGCAGATGAAACAGATGGTGGCCGCCATGTCGGACATCAGCAATACTTCCCAGCAGATCGGGCAGGTGCTGTCTACCATTGAGAACATTGCCTTCCAGACCAACATACTGGCTTTGAACGCCGCCGTGGAGGCCGCCCGGGCCGGGGACGCGGGCAAGGGCTTTGCCGTGGTGGCCGGCGAGGTGCGGAACCTGGCGGCCCAGTCTGACCAGGCGGCGAAGGCTACCAAGGATTTGATTGACAACTGTGTGCAGGCCGCGGAGCGTGGCAGCCACATTGTGGGGGAGGTTTCCTCCTCTTTGCAGGAAACCTTGTCCCTGGTATCCCAGTCCAACCACGACATTGGGGTGATCGCCGACGCGGTGCGGGGCGAGGCGGAGGCCATCCAGCAGGTGACCGAGGGCATTGGGCAGATTTCGGCGGTGGTACAGACCAACTCCGCCAGCAGCGAGGAGTCTGCGGCGGTGAGCGCGGAACTGTTCGCCCAGTCCAACCGGCTGAAGGCCGAAACAGGGAGATTCCACTTGAAGGATTGACACCCTCTTTCTATCATATAGGCAGGCCCTCCGCCACCGGCGGGGGGCCTGCCCCCTTGTTGGGGGGATCGCGGCCGGGGGTGGGAAACAGGGGGTATCCCCCTTACTCCACAAAAAGTTGGGGGCTGGGGAAACTTCTTCACCTTTTTCAACCCCGGAAAAAGCCAGTAAAACCGGGGGCTGCGGGGGGTTCTCCACATTTTCCACGGAGTTTTCCACAGTTATCCACCGGAACCGGTGGATAAGTAGGCCGGAAAGCCTTGCCTGCTGCCTGCCGCTTTACTTTTGGCGCGGGTTTTGCTATAATCAGGATAATAGAATAACAAAGGAGCGCGCGTATGGCAGACACCCACCTAAAATGCATGGTGGTCCCTTGGGACAGCCAGGCAAAATGCAAGTATGTTGTAGTATTTTCCCGCTATCAGGGGAAACTTCTTTTAAGCCGCCACAGGGCCCGCGACACCTGGGAAACACAGGGCGGGCATATTGAGGAGGGGGAAACCCCGCTGGAGGCCGCCCGCCGGGAACTTTGGGAGGAGAGCGGCGCTACGGGGTTTTCCATAGAGCCAGTATGCCTCTACTACGCCTGGGTGGTGGAAAACGAGGCGGACGCCGACTGGGGGGCGGTGTTCTTTGCGGACATAGAGGCCCTGGGGCCCCTGCCGGAAAAGGAAATGGCAGAGGTGAAGTGCTTTGACAGCCTGCCGGAAAATATTACCTACCCTGGCATTACGCCGGTTATCTTCCGGCGGGTGCGGGGGCGTTTTGAAAGGAAACCTGGCATGACGATACACATCCTGATTAACCCCAACGCCGGCCGGCAGACCCTGTTGCAGGATTTGGACGGGGTATACGCCGCGCTGGCCGGGGAGGGGCACACGCCGGTGCTGGAACTGACGGTTTCTTCCCAGCACGCCGCCGCGGCCCTGGAGCGGGCCATTGCCCAAAAGCCGGACGCCCTGGTTTGCTGCGGGGGCGACGGCACCCTGAGCGCCACGGTAAACGGCCTGCTGCACAGCGGTGCCCGGCTGCCGTTGGGGTACATCCCCTGCGGGACGACCAACGACTTTGCGGATTTTCTTGGCCTGCCCAGGGAGCCGGCCAGGGCCGCGGCCCTGCTGGCCGGGGCAGACCCGGCCCCGGTGGACATCGGCCGCTTTGGGGACCGGTACTTTGTCTATGTGGCCTCCTTTGGGGCTTTTACCCAGAGTTCGTACACCGCCACCCAGAGTTTGAAGAATTCCCTGGGGCATCTGGCGTATGTGATCGAGGGGATCAAGGAACTGCCGCTGTTGAAGTCTTACCCGGTGCGGGTGGACACGGCGGAGGGCGGCGTGTATGAGGGGGATTACCTGTTTGGGTCGGTGAGCAACTCTACCTCTTTGGGAGGTGTGATTAAGCTGGACCGGGCCCATGTGGACCCGGTAGACGGGAAATTTGAACTGAGCCTGGTGAAACGGCCCCGGAACCTTTTGGAGCTGAACCGCATTTTGCTCTGCCTGAAAAACGGCAAGGCGGACGAGGAGCTTATCACCTTTGTGCACACGGCAGGGGCCTCTTTTACCTGTGCCGAGCCCATGCC
>CANOFK010000132.1 GCA_947565265.1 uncultured Clostridia bacterium
ACAAATTTGACGTTTTACCGGCATATAATGGACAGGTAGGGGATAGATTATAGGGGGATATGGTGGGGATATGGGCCGGATATGTGGCATATACTATTGACATTTTGGCAGGAAATCTCTATAATGGTCATAGAATGTTGCGCGGCCGCCTACGGGGAGTAAAGGCAAGGACGCGGCTAAAAGGGTGGTTGAGATGAACTTTTTGCAAAAGCTGTTTTCTAAGAATAAGGAGGATCCGGCGGCAAAGGGCCAGGCGGGCAAAGGCGGCATTTCGGAGGAACTGCCTGAGTTGGCTGTGGGTATGTCCCTGGACGTGGTAACGGCCGACGGCAAGCTGCTGCTCACCGGCCAGGTGGCCAATGTGGACGGTACCAGCCTCTCGCTGGAACGTATGCCCGGTTGGCTGGCCTTTGATACCTGCGAAGTGGGGGACCGGGTGATGCTGCGGGGCTTTAACCGGCAGATGATCGCCTTTAACCTCAGCGGTATTGTGCAGGAGTCCTCCCGCATTGTATTCCGCATTAAAAACTTAAAGGCGGAGCACGTGATCAACCAGCGGCTGAGTTTCAGGTTGCCTGTAAATACCCCGGCGGCTATGTTCCGGCAGGATGACGACCATTTTACCCAGCCGGAGGAGTGTGTGTTGGTGGACATCAGCACGGGCGGGGCCTGTGTGGAAACGGACTACATACACTCGGACGAGGATGTGGTACGGCTGCGCTTTAAGCTGGAGGATTACCCCACCATGGCCTTTTTGGGGCAGATTGTGCGGGGCACGGAGTACAGTGCCGGCCGCTACCGCTATGGCGTGCTGTTTGCCCAGTTGAAACAGGAGGAGCAGACGGCCCTTACCCGTACCCTCTACAACATCCAGACCGGCAACCGCCGGGAGTGGAGCCGGGGTATGGACGGTTCCTGGACCTAAACGGCTTTTTGACCTGGAACAGCCAACAGCCGGGCTTGTGTTGCCCTGGCTGTTTTTCTTCCCCGCCTTTTCTGCTTTTGTTTTTTTCTGTTTGGTCTTTGTTTGGCCTCTGCTTGGCCTCCGGCGGCTTAAGAAACTTTTTGAAAAAAGTTTCTTAAGAATCTTCAAAAACTTTTGCGGGGGGAGGGATTTGGCTGTTTTTCATGGCCTTTTTTGCCCTTTTTTGCGGGGCTAGACTGGCTTTGGTGTTTGGGGGGGATTATGGGGAAGATGAAAGGGGGCTGGCAGGTGTGAAGGGAAGTTTTGTTTGAATTTTTTGGGGGTGTTTTTGGGGGGAGAGTTTCGGTTTGGATGTAGCCAGCGATTAACGTTGGAGGTATGGGATCAAGTTGGAGGGTTTTGCCGGGGGCCGGGTGAAGGCCGGGGGAAAGCCCCGTAAAGGAGGACAAGCGTATGAAAACGCCCAGGGAAAGGGCACAGGGACTATTGGCACAGATGACGTTACGGGAGAAGGTGGGGCAGCTCAATCAGCGGCTATATGGCTTTGCCTGCTATGAGAAGGAGGGGGCGGACATCCGGCTCTCTCAAGAATTTATGGACGAGGCGGCGTATTACGGCGGCATTGGCTGCCTGTACGGGCTGTACCGGGCCGACCCCTGGTCTGCCAGGGACTATGCCACCGGGCTTAGCGGGGCGGAGATGAAACGGGCCTACAACCTGGCCCAGCGGTATGTGCTGGAGCACTCCCGGCTGGGCATACCCATGCTTACCAGCAGCGAGTGCCCCCACGGCCACCAGGCCCTGGACGGCTGGCTGCTGCCAGTGAACCTGGCGGTTGGCGCGGCCTGGAACCCGGTCCTCACCCGGCAGGCCTATGCGGTCTGCGGGCGGCAGTTGAAAGAACTGGGGGTGGATTTTGCGCTGATCTCCATGCTGGACATCCTGCGGGACCCCCGTTGGGGCCGCAGTGAGGAGTGCTATGGGGAGGACCCCTTCCTGGCGGCGGCCCTGGCCGGGGCGGCTGTAGAGGGCTGCCAGGGCGCCGGGGTGGCGGTGGTGGCCAAGCACTTCTGCGCCCAGGGGGAAACCACCGGGGGTGTGAACGCCAGTGCGGCCCGTATTGGCCCCAGGGAACTGCGGGAGATCCACCTACCTGCCATGGGGGCCTGCTGCAAGGCCGGGGTGCAGGGGGTGATGGCCGCTTATAATGAGATCGACGGCCAGTTCTGCCATGCCAACCGGGAACTGCTCAGGGATATCCTGCGGGAGGAGCTGGGCTTTACGGGCATTGTGATGGCGGACGGTGTGGCCATCGACCGGCTGGACAGCATCACCGGCAGCCCGGAGGCCTCGGCGGCGCTGGCCTTACAGGCGGGCGTGCAACTGAGCCTTTGGGACCGGGCCTTCTCCACCCTGGAGTCTGCCGTAGAGAAGGGGTTGGTGAAGGAGGAGGAGATCGACGCGGCTGTGCTCCCTGTGCTGGAGTTGAAATTTGCCAGGGGGCTGTTCGAGCAACCCTTCCTGGACGAGGAGCCCCCCACGGCTTTTACCTGGCAGGACTTCCCCCAGAGCCTGGAACTGGCCCGGCAAAGCCCGGTACTGCTGAAAAACAATGGCCTGCTGCCTTTGCAAAAACCGGGCAGGGTGGCGGTGATTGGCCCCAACGGGGACAGCCTTTATAACCAGTTGGGGGACTACACGCCCCCCATACGGCCGGGCGCGGGAGTGACCCTGTTGGAGGGCCTGCGGGCGCTGCTGGGGCCTCAGGTGGCCTATGCGCAGGGCTGTCCTGTGTGCGGGGAGGATCCCGCGGGGTTGGCCGAGGCCGTGGAATTGGCCCGGCAGAGCGACCTGGTGGTCCTGGCGCTGGGGGGATCCTCCAGCCGGTTTGCCGGGGCCAGCTTTGACACCAACGGCGCCGCGATTGTGGACGGCCCGGTGCAGATGGACTGTGGCGAGGGGGTGGACAGCCCCAGCCTGCGCCTGCCCGGCTTGCAGGAGCGGTTGGCGGAGGAAATTGCCCGGCTAGGCAAGCCGGTGGTTGCGGTGGTGATAGCGGGCCGCCCCTATGTGCTGCCGGAGGTTGTCCGGCGGGCGGACGCGCTGGTGTATGCCTTTTACCCAGGGCCCATGGGCGGGCAGGCGCTGGCCGAACTGCTTACCGGCCGGGTTTGCCCCTCTGGCAGGCTACCGGCCTCGCTGCCGGGCAACGTAGGGGGCCTGCCCTGCTACTATAACCACAAGGCCTCTTACACCCCGGTGGAACCGGCTTTGTACCCCTTTGGCTTTGGGCTCAGCTATACCCAGTTCCGGGTGGAGGACCCGGTGTTCCCCCAGCGCATCAGCGCAAAGGCGTTGGCGGAGGGGGAGCGGGTTCAGGTGCGCTTTACCCTGCGGAATACCGGCTGCGTAGACGGGGCCGCTGTGCCGATGCTGTTCTTGCGCAGCGTAACGGGTCCTGTGGTGGGCCGGGTGAAGGAGTTAAAGGGTTTTGAGAAGGTGTTCCTCCCGGCGGGGGAGGAGCGGGCCTGTGTGTTGTCCCTGGGTGCAGAGGAACTGGCGGTTTGTGGCTTGCGGGCGCAGGTTGCGCCAGGGCCCAGGGAAGTGGAGCTCTGGTTGGAAGAAGGGGGCCAGGAATGGGCCAGGGGCCGCCTGACCATTGCCTGAGTGTATGGCCCCAAAAGAATGCCCGGCCCCACCAGGGGGCCGGGCATTCTGCGCGGCGGTATGTACCGGCTTACGGCTTACAGGATGATTTCGCCATCTACCGTGCCGGGCAGGGCAGCGGCGTTGGATTCGTCGGTGTCAACGTGCATGGCCAGGGCGTAGTTGGGGCTGACCCGGCAGACCACGTCCCCAAAGACCAGGGCGCGGCCGTTGTAGTCCACCTTTACGGAAACGATCTGCTTGTCCGCTACGCCGGCCTCTTTGGCCTCTTCGGGGTTAAAGTGGATGTGGCGCTTGGCGGCGATGACGCCCTTCTCAATGGCCACCTGGCCGGCAGGGCCCTTCAGGGTGCAGCCGGGGGTACCCTCCAGGTCGCCGGACTCCCGGATCGGGGCGGTGACGCCCAGCTTGCGGGCGTCGGTGAGGGAGATCTCCACCTGGGTTTCCCCGCGGGTGGGGCCCAGGATCGACATACTCATGGAGCCCTTGGGGCCGATGACTTCTACCTTCTCGGCACAGGCAAACTGGCCGGGCTGGGACAGGTCCTTTTTGTTGGTCAGCACGGCGTCCGGGCCAAACAGGGCAGCCAGGTCGGCCTGGGATACGTGCACGTGATGGGCGGATGTTTCAACCATAACCTTCATTGTGATATCCTCCTAAATCAAGGCTAAATTCTGCTTTTATTATACTACCTGTGCCACAAAATTGCAACAGTAATTCTCCCGGGGGAAGGGCCGGGGAGTGGGGGAAAACGGAAGTGTTTTGAAGCGAGGTTCCGGTGGGCGAAGGATAAAAGTTTCGTCGTCTCACCTGCCGGTTCGGCCGGCTCGTGACGGCCG
>CANOFK010000133.1 GCA_947565265.1 uncultured Clostridia bacterium
AAAAACCACAATATACAAGAAGGAGGCTCTTTTACCATGAAAAAGAGATTTTTAGCCGGCATCCTGGCTTTGTGCCTGCTGCTGACTATGATTCCTATGACGGCGATGGCTGAGGAGGCGGACGCCCCGGACGACCCGAATATGAAGGTAATCGGGGCCAATATAAATGACTCCGTTGGTTCGGGCTCGGACCATAACGAGAACCTGTATACGGAATTCCTGGCACCTGTGGTTGCAGCATCAACAGAGGACGGGGTTGACTATACGGTAAAGCCCCAAGTGAAGGGCCTGCACTACCACCTGAATGGCGGCAACCCCAGTTTGGGCGGGTATTGGGTAGGTATTGGTATTCCCAAGCAGGAGGGGGATAAATACTTTGCCAGCTATACACTGGCTGACATGACGGACACCGCCAAGTATACTAGCAACTATAACGATGGCGAGCAGTCTGCCACCCATTACACGGATGAACAGGAAACGCCGCAAAGCGCGGCTGTGTACAGCACCTTTTATTTTGGCATCCAGCCCAACAAAGCACCCGGCTATGTGGGCGTAATGCGCAAAAAAGCGGCCGCCCCCGCGGAAGAGGAAGAGGCCGGCGGGGATGAATATGACGCGCCGGTTGTTTACCAGGTGGATTTCAGCAATGTAGAGATGATTACGCTGGAATGGGGCTTTAAGGCTGACGGGTATAAGGCCAATGAGATCATCAACGGCCGGGATAAGGACGCCGAACGTGACACCATGTGGGCAAAGATCAGCGGCACAACCGAGGGCAAGACGTACAGCATGAAGGTTACGAAACGGACCGAAACGCCGGCGAGTTATGCCAGCAAGGACACGGAGGTGATTGACACAACCGCCAATGTTACGACCGGCAAAACATACTACTGGAGCACCAACAAGTGGTCTGGCAGTAACGGAGCAGGCGCAACGGGTGCAACCAGCCATAAAGCTTTCACTATTGCGCTGTATGAGCAGGACGGTACCGGCGCAGGCCAGAAAGACACAGAGGGCCTTTTGGCCGCACAGGTCCAGGTTGACCTGGCCAAGCTGACCATTGACGCCGGTGAGGACGGCGAACTGTATCCCATCTTTGAGCACGAACTGAAGGAGGACGAGCATTTCTTCGAGATCATCGCCCCCGCGCAGGGCAGCCCTGCCGCGGTGACCGAAACTGCGGAGGGCTCCTCTGACGGCAACACGGACACCGAGAATAAGGACGACGAGAACTCCAGCACACCCAGTACCCCCGCTGAACCCAGCGAGAGCCCTGACCCGGAAGAGCCCAGCACCACAGAGGAACCCGAAGGGCCTCAAGACCCAGAACAACCCGATGAGCCCACGCCTACACCCGGCTTGCAGAAGGTTTCCCTGTATGTGGACGCGCGGGAGATTTCCGCGTCGGCTTCTGACTTGACCCCGTTTATTACTTTTGCCGAGCGCGATACCGAGGACGCAAGTGCCCAGGCAGAGCCCAAAGCGGGGACCGTTCAGGAAGGCGCCAAATATATAGGTGCTGACGGCCTGGCGTTTGCCGGATGGGCGTTCGAACAGGACGGGAGTGGTGATTGGACCGCTACCGCGACCTTTGGGGAGAGTGCCACTCCTACACCGCCCCCCACGACTCCGCCGGTGGTTATTGTGCCCACCAGCGAGCCTACGGAGAGCCCTGCGCCTACCGACGAGCCCACCAGCGAACCCACTACCGAGCCTACCGACGAGCCCACCGATGAGCCTACTACCAGCCCCACGGCCGGGCCTACCGTTGCCCCGCCCACCGAGGACGGTACCGTAGAGGTAAAGCCTGACGTAGTGGTAGACGAGGACGGCACGGCCAAGGTGGAGATAGACGAGGACACCGCCGGTAAGCTGCTGGAGGCTGCCAAGGGCGACGACGCCACCAATGTTACCGTAAAGGTGGAGGCCCCCGCCCAGGGCGAGGCCCCTGCCGAAACCACCGTTACCCTGCCCGCCGGGACCGTTGAAAAGTTGGGCACCGAGGCCGGGGTGGATTTGACCATTGACACGCCCGCCGGTAATGTGACGGTAGGCAGCGGCTCTTTGGGCGGACTGGGCGCCGGCGCGCAGAGCGTGACGGTGACGGTAAGCAAAAAGGCCGGTGACACCGTGGCGATTGAAGTGAAGAAGGACGGCGAGCCCGTGGAGAAGGTGGATATGAAGGCCGAACTGCCTGCCCATAACCTGACCGACACCACGGTGGCTTACCTGGTGGACGCCAACGGCAATGTGCTGAAGGACGACCAGGGCTTTGACATTATCCTGCGCAAGTCTACGGTGGACACCAAGAATAACACCGTCACCGTGCTACTGCAAGACGGCAGCGCGACCCTTAAGCTACAGGACAACAAGAAAACCTTTGCCGACGAGGGCGCCATGTCCAGCTATGCAAAGGCGGATATTGACTTTGTGACCAGCCGGGAACTGTTCGCGGGTACCAGCGACACCACCTTCAGCCCCAAAGCCCCCATGACCAGGGCGATGATTGTGACGGTACTGCACCGCCTGGAGAATAAGCCCGATGGCAACGGCTCGCTGTTCCCGGATACGCCCTCCGGCGCGTACTACGCCGACGCGGTGGTTTGGGGCGTCAGCTTGGGCATTGTGGCCGGTAAGGGCGACGGCAGCTTTGCGCCCAACGAGAACGTTACCAGGGAAGATATTGCCACCTTTATCTACCGCTACGCCAAGGCCCATGGTGTGGATATCAGCGCCAAGGGCAACACCGCCGGTTACAACGACGCCAGCAAGGTGAGCGGCTATGCCAGGGAGGCCCTGGACTGGTGCATCGGCGCGGGGATTGTGTACGGCAAGGACGGCAACCGGCTGGACCCCAAGGGCCTGGCCACCCGCGAAGAGGTTTCCGCTTTCCTGGCCCGCTTTGTGCGCCATATGACCAAGGGCTGAGCCCTGGACTGACCGGCCGGATAGCAGAGAGTATAAGTTTCCTTTATGGACCCCCTTTATAATGCAGCAGGGCGGCACTACGGTGCCGCCCTTGCTGCGTTTATGCTTTAGATCTCCTTTTGGTACATTACATACTTCCCCAGGGCGCGGACGCCCAGCTCCTTTACCACCTGGGCCTCTTCGGGCTCGTAGAAATAGGTGAAGGTTTCCATGCCGCTGGCCTTGCCCTGGTTGAGAACCCGGCGCAGCAGGGCCCGGAAAGCCTCCGCATCGAACCGGCCTTCCGCATAGTCCGTGCCGAAAGGCTCCACCATCCCGTCTACGCACATAGCGTAGATGGCCGCCAAGTCCCGGCCGTCCCGGCTGAACAGGTAGAGATGCCAGCGGTCCAGGGCCTCCCGGAGGTGGGCGTTGTCCCAGTACATCCCCCCGTCCCTTTGGGCGTGGATGGCGGCAAAGCGGCCGAAGTTTTCCCCGGTAATGGGCACCACCCCTTCGCCCTCCGGCCGGGGCTGATAGTCCGCAAACCGCATGACCCCCACCAGGCTCTCCTCGCTGCGGGGCCAGCCCAGCTCCACCAGATGGTTGACCGCCCGGATGTTCTCCTCCGGGAAACCAAAGTGCATGGTAAAACCTGGGTACTTAGGGGCCAGGTAGGCCAGCAGTTCGTCCATGGCCTGCTCGGTTTTGTCCTCGATGCAGAAGGCCCGGGTGTCCAGGTATCGATCCTCCGGCAGGGCGAAGTAGTGGATATACCCCAGGGCTTTGCCGCCCTCCTCGAACAGCAGGGCACCTTCGTGCTCCCGCGCAAAGGCCAGGGCGGCTATTTCGTCAAACTCTGCCCGTGTCTTTAGGCCGTCGGCATAGGTAGGGTAGCCGGAACGGGTCATATCCAGGGCCAGGCCGTAGGCCCAGTCCAGGTAGGAGGGATATTCCTCCTTGGTCAGTTCTCGCAGCATTTATGATTCTCCTTTCAGCAAGGCGGCCACGATCTCCTCGGTTTTCATGCCCCGCGAACCTTTGACCAGCACTGTGTCGCCGGGGCGTAGCGCTTTTTGCAGCCAGGCGGCGGCCTGGGCGTTGTCCGGGGCCTGTACCGCGCCGGGGCCGTAGCCCTGGGCAATGGCCCCGGCCAACTCCCCTACGGCCAGCAGGACATCCACCTGCTTCTCCGCCGCATAGCGGCCGGTGTCCTCGTGGCCTTGCCGGGTATAGCTGCCCAGCTCCCGCATACCGGCCAGCACGGCGATCTTCCGGCCGGGCCGGACGGCCAGCACATCCAGGGCGGAACGCATGGAATCGGGGCTGGCATTGTAGCTGTCGTCGATGACGGTGACACCGTCCCCCCGGCGGGTGACGCGCTGGCGCATGGCGGGGGGCTCGTAGCCGGCCAGCGCCTGGGCGGTGGCGGCAAGGCTTTGGCCCAGATGATCGGCCAGGGCCAAGGCGGCCAGGGCATTGCGCACATTGTGGGCGCCTGCTACCGGCAGG
>CANOFK010000134.1 GCA_947565265.1 uncultured Clostridia bacterium
GACAATTTGCCAAAAATATCTTTTTGGTCGTCCGTTCACAACATATACACCCCAAGAAACGGTTTACACGGCTGTTTCTTGGGGTTTTGCTTTGCCTGGAAGGGGGACTGGAGTATATGGCGCCCCTTCTATTAAGAAGAAACCGATAGCCCGCCTTTGGGTGCGGCTGCGGCAGGAGGTTCATGGTGCTATCCCGTTTTGGAGCGCACTTCCCATCAAACCGGGCAGGAACGGGTGCTGCCTGCCAGGAATTTGCCAAGTTAGGGAGGGAGGCACCGGCGGGCCCATAGGCGGTTCCTCACGGCTGGCGGGGGGCGCTGAACAGGCGGCTACCTACAGGCAGAACACCTCTCATTGCCGCGTCAGTTGATAGAAAGCCACGGCGCTGGCGGCGGCCACGTTCAGGGAGTCCACCCCGTTGGACATGGGGATGCGCACTGTGTAGTCGCATTGGGCGATGGTTTGGGGCGCTAAGCCGTCCCCCTCGGTGCCAAGCACGATGGCCAGGCGCTTTTCTTGTTTCAGGCGGGGGTCGGCGATGTCCAGGGAGTCCTCCCGCAAGGCCATGGCGGCAGTTTTGAACCCCAACGCCCCCAAAAAGGCCGTCCAACAGCCCTCTTCCGGCAGATAGGCCCAGGGCACCAAAAACACGTTGCCCATGCTGACCCGCAGAGCCCGCCGGTACAGGGGGTCGCTGCCCTGGGCAGTAAGCAACACAGCGTCGACGCCCAAAGCGGCGGCAGAGCGGAAGATGGCCCCCAGGTTGGTGGGGTTCATGACATTTTCCAGCACGGCCACCCGCCGGGCGTTTTGGCACACAGCCTCCGGGGTGGGTAGCGGGGGCCGCCGCAGGGCGCACAGCATCCCCCTGGTCAGGTGGAAACCGGTAAGCCGGCAGAGCACAGCCTCCTCGGCCACGAATACCGGCACAGGCCCGCAGCGCTGGATTAGGGGGAGTCCCTTGCCCAGGGCGTGCTTTTTCTCCATCAGAAAGGATACTGGCACACAGCCGGCATCCAGGGCCCGGCCAATGACAAGAGGGCTCTCCCCAATAAACAGGGCGTTTTGCGGGTCGGCCCGGTTTACCAACTGGTTTTCCGTAAGCCGGGCGTACACGTCCAACTCCGGCGCCCCAAAGTCCGTGATCTCAATCAGCCGCGTTTCATCCATGCTGACGCCGCCTTTCTATACTAAAAAATAAACTTGAAGTGGTGTTGGGCCTCCGGCGGCCAGGGGGCGGGTGTGCCCAAAACAAAGAGTTTATGACGAATTGTTGGCCTCCGGCGGTTTAGGGGCTTTGCCCCTAAAAACCCCACCACCTTTGAAAAGGTGGACCAAACTTTTACCATTTGGTTGCCGGAGCCTTGCTTTCAAACTCTCCGCTTTGGACACTCCGCCAGGGGGCTCTGGCCTTGCCTGCCGGCTCAGCCGGTTGCCGAACGTGTACTGCCGGCACGCAGGAGCCCCTTGAAAAAACCGTTATCGTTTGCGTTCTGGCTGGGGCCGCTAGGCCCGTGCGCCACTGCCGGGTGAGTTTGGTTGCGGGAAACCTGTTCTGCGCCGCGATACAGCAGGCAAAAAGCTTTATCCCAGCCAACTTTTCAAAGTGGCCCGGACAGCGCCGGGGCCGGCGAGCATTTGCCGCAGCATTTGGCCGGTTTTGGGGGCCAGCCCCGCCGCGCAGAGGTCTATGCCAAAGAGGGCGGTGTTGGAGAGGATGGGGGCCAAAGCCCCGTCGGGGGCACTGTCCGGCTGGCCGAACCGTACCCCTTGCAACTGGCTCTGGAGGGTTTCCAGCATGGGGTCAGCGCTACAAGACAGGGGGGCGCCGGTATCGTCTACCCCCAACAGGTAGCGTAGCCACCCGGCAATGGCCAGGGGGATGCCCACCAGTTCCCCGGCCTGGCCTTTGGCGGCGTAGCGCTTAACGGTTTCGCCAAACCGTACGGCCACCTTTTGGCTGGTGTCTGTGGCTATGCGCTGGGGAGTGTCGGGCAAAAAGGGGTTGGGCAAGCGCTCTTGCAGCACCTCCCGGAGGAAGGTTTCCGGCCGGAGGATGCCCGGATTCTCCACCACAGGCAGGCCCTCGCTATAGCCGATCCGCTCCACCAGGGCCCGCAAGTCCGGGTCGCCCATTTCGGCGGCAATGGTGGGGTACCCCAGCAGGCAGCCAAACACGGCCAGGGCCGTATGCAGGGGGTTGAGGCAGGTAGTTACCTTCATGCGTTCGGCCAGATCCACGGTTTCCCGGCTGGCCAGATAGGCCCCGGCCTGCTCCAGCGGCGGGCGGCCATGGGGGAAACGGTCCTCGATTACCAGATACTGGGGCCGCTCGGCATTGACAAAGGGCGCGATATACGTCCCCCTGCCCGTAACGGTGGGGGCCATATCCTCCACCCCCAGGGCGGAAAGGGCTGCCTCTACCGCCGGGGCAGGGCGGGGGGTGATCTTGTCGATCATGGTCCAGGGGAAGGAAACCTGCCCCTCATCTTTGAGCCAGTCCACAAAGCCCTGGGGTACCAGCCCGCCGGCCAGCCAGCCCTCTGCCAGGGCCAGCACGCTTTCCCGCAGCTTTTCGCCGTTGCGGGAGCAGTTGTCCATACTGACCAGAGCGACAGGGGTGGCCTCGGCCTGCCAGCGGGCAAAGAGCAGGGCGGCGGTAAGGCCCATCATGTGGGGGCAATGGCCGGGCCCGGCAGCCAGGCTGGCCTGCACGGCGGGGAGGAATTCCCCTTGCAGGTCCCGGAGGGCGTAGCCCTTTTCGGTGATGGTAAAGCTCACCATTTGCAGGCTGGGGCTCTGAAAGACCTCCACCAGCCGGGCCATGTCCTGGGGGTAAGCCTCCCCGGCCCGTAAGCCCTCGGCAAGGGAGGCTACCACGGTTTTGTCTATGCCGCCGTCTGCCAGCAAGGTGGCCAATAGGGCCAGGTTGTCATGGGGGTCATAAATTTGGGTGATGATGTCAAAGTCAAAGGCTTCGGCGGCGATGATCCCCGTTTCAGCCAGGCCCTGTTCCAGCAGGTTTTGCTGTAGCCGGGCGATGAACCCACGGAAAATGTTCCCGGCCCCAAAGTGCACCCACCGGGGGGATGCCGCTGTGGCGGCCCGCATTTTGCCTATATCAAAGCCCGACAGGGTGATGCCCGCCGCCTGCCAGGGGGCGGGATTCTGGATGCCGTTTAAGGTGAGTTTCATGCGTTGCCCTCCGTTTTCTCCAGGGCCTCCCACAGGCCGTTCAGGTAGGCGGCGCCCAGAGCCCGGTCGTATAGGCCGTAGCCGGGGCGGCCCTTCTCCCCCCAGATCATCCGGCCGTGATCCGGGCGGATATAGGCGTCGGGGCAAGTGTCGTGGATGGCTTTCATGATGGCGAACATATCCAGATCGCCGGCGGCAGACAGGTGGGCGGCCTCCCGGAACCGGCGGTGCCCCAGGTGCTTGACGTTGCGCACGTGCAGGCAGCCCACCCGGCCCATCGCCCCAAAATGCCGGATAATGGTGGGAATGTCGTTTTCGGGGTCAGAGCCCAGGGAGCCGGTGCACAGGCACAGGCTGTGGGCGGGGGAGTCCCGCAGGGCCAGGATTTTGTCGAAACCGGCCTGGGAGTGGGCAATGCGGGGCAGGCCAAAAATAGGCCAGGCCGGGTCGTCGGGGTGCACGGCCATTACCACGCCGCACGCCTCGCAGGTGGGGATGATGCCGTCCAGGAAATACCGGTAGTTTTCCAACAGGCCCTCGTCTGTTACGGACTTATAGCGCTCCAGGGTGGTTTCCAGTTGGGCCAGCCGGGCGGGCTCCCAGCCGGGCAGGGTAAAGCCGTTGGTGTTTTCTATGGTGCTGCGCACGATCTCCAGGGGCCCCATGCCGCCCAACTCGGCCTCGTCAAAGTACAGGCTGTTGGAGCCGTCCTCCGGGATCAGACGGGCCAGGTCGGTGCGCAGCCAGTCGAACACAGGCATAAAGTTGTACACAATGACCTTGACCCCGTATTTTGCCAGGCTGCGGATGCTTTGGCAGTAGTTTTCTATGTACCTGTCCCGGCTGGGTAGGCCCAGCTTAATGTCTTCGTGGACGTTGACGGATTCGATGACCTCGCACGCCAGCCCGGCGGCGTGGACCTCCTCCATGTAGGCCCGGACTTCCTCCTCTTCCCAGGCATCGCCGGCGACTTTGTAGTCTAAAACGCCCATCAGGCCGCTGACGCCGGGAATCTGGCGGATCTGCTCCAGGGTGATGCTGTCGCTGGCGGAGCCGTACCAGCGGAACGTCATTTTCATGGCTGCTGACCTCCCAAAGGTTTTTCTTAGCTTGAGTATAGCACATCCTGGGAAAAACGTCCAGCCCCAAGGTCTTGGGGCACCGCCCCAAACCCCGCCACCTTTGAAAAGGTGGACGAAACTTTTGTGCCGCGCAAAG
>CANOFK010000135.1 GCA_947565265.1 uncultured Clostridia bacterium
AAGAGCGGCAGATAACGTCACAAAAGCCTTAGGGGTTTAAGCCGCCGGAGGTAAAAAAGCAAACCAAGCAAATTAACCCCATAAAGGAGGCGCATCACCATGTGTGGGATCGTAGGCTATATAGGTGGGCAGCAGGCTGCCCCGGTACTGTTAGAGGGGCTAGAGCGGCTGGAATACCGGGGCTATGACTCGGCAGGGGTAGCCGTATACAACGGCAGCGGCGTGCAGGTTGTCAAGTCAAAGGGCCGGCTGTCGGTGCTGCGGGGTATTTTGGCAGACGGGGCCGGGCTGCCGGGCCTGGCAGGCATTGGCCACACCCGCTGGGCCACCCATGGGGCGCCCTCCGACGTCAACTCCCACCCCCAGGTCAGCGACGGCGGCCTGTTCGCGGTGGTGCACAACGGCATCATCGAAAACTACCTGTACCTGAAAAACCATCTCAAGCGCCGGGGCGTGGCCTTTGTGTCCGATACCGACACCGAGGTGGTGGCCCAGATGCTGGAATACTACTACCACGGCGATGTGCTGCAAGCCATCCAGCAAGTTATCGCCCGGGTAGAGGGCAGCTACGCGCTGGGCATTATCTGCGCCGCCTGCCCGGAAAAGGTGTTCGCCGTGCGCAAGGACAGCCCGCTGATCGTGGGCCGGGGGGAGGGGGAGAACTTCATCGCCTCCGACGTGACCGCCATTTTGCGCCATACCCGGCGGATCTGCCGGCTCCAGGACGGGGAGATCGCCGTGCTGGAGCGGGACAGGGCCCGGTTCTTCGACGGGGACCTGGAACCCCTGGATAAGCCCGAAGAACTGGTGGAGTGGGACGTGGCCGCCGCCGAGAAGGGGGGCTACGAGCACTTTATGATGAAGGAGATCTGCGAGCAGCCCGAGGCCCTGGGCAAAACCATCTCCCCCCGCATCCGGGCGGGCCGGGTGGTGCTGGACGATATCGTGTTCACCCCCGCCCAGTTGCGGGATATCCACCGGGTCTACATTGTGGCCTGCGGCACCTCCTACCATGTGGGGGCCGTGGCCAAGTATGCCTTCGAACAACTGCTGCGCCTGCCCATTGAGGGGGACGTGGCTTCCGAGTTCCGCTACCGGGACCCGGTCCTGGACAGCCGCACCCTGGTGATCATCATCAGCCAGTCCGGCGAAACCGCCGACACCCTGGCCGCCCTGCGGGAGGCCAAGCGGCAGGGGGCCCAAACCCTGGCCATCGTAAACGTGGTGGGCAGCACCATTGCCAACGAGGCCGGCCATGTGCTGTACACCTGGGCCGGGCCGGAGATCGCCGTGGCCTCCACCAAGGCCTACAGCACCCAGTTGGCCGTGGTCTACCTGATCGCCCTCTACATGGCCCAGCAACTGGAGGCCCTGCCGCCGGAGGAACTGGCCGGCTATATCCGGGAGCTGGAGCGCCTGCCCGCCCTGGCAGAGCGCTGCCTGCAAGATAAAGAGGCGGTCCAGTACCTGGCGTCCCAGTACTTCCACGCCAAAGATATGTACTTCATCGGCCGCAATGTGGACTACGCCGCCTCGCTGGAAGCCTCCCTGAAGCTGAAGGAGATCTCCTATATCCACTCCGAGGCCTACACCGCGGGGGAGTTGAAACACGGCCCCATCTCCCTGATCGAAGAGGGCACGTTGGTCATCGCCATCTGCACCTGTGGGCGGCTGTTCGACAAAATGATGTCCAATATCCGGGAGGTCAAGGCACGGGGGGCGGTGGTGCTGGGCATCACCACCGAAGACCTGCGGGAAACCCTGGCCCAGGAAACCGACTGGCAGTTCTGCGTGCCCAAAACCGCCGGTTTCATGCTCCCCTCCATGAGCATCCTGCCCCTGCAACTGTTCGCCTATTATACCGCCGGCATGAAGGGCTGCGACATCGATAAGCCCCGGAACCTGGCCAAGTCCGTAACGGTGGAGTAGCCTCAAGCGCCCGGCCCCGCCTTCCCGGCCAGGGGGGAGGCTGCCCGCCCCATGCCCCGCCCTACTTTTTTAAACCATCTTCCGGCCCCGGCCCCCTCTGCCGGCAGCCCCAAAAGGAGGCCCCATGCAAAATACAGAGCGCCTGCAACACATCAAAATGTTTGTGCTGGATATGGACGGCACCATCTACCTGGGGGAGCGCCTGTTCCCCTTCACCCCCGGTTTCCTTCGCCGGGTGCTGGAAACCGGCCGGGACTACTGCTTTTTCACCAACAACAGTTCCCAAAACCGCCAGGCCTACCTGGAGAAACTTGGCCGCATGGGGCTCTCGGTGCTCCCCGAAAAAATGCTGATCTCCAACGGCGTCCTGCTGGAATGGCTGGCGGAGAACCGGCCAGGGGAGAGCGCCTACGTGGTCGGCACCCCTGCCCTGGAGGAGGACTTCCGGCAGGCGGGGATCGCCCTAAGCGACACAGCCCCCCACTACGTGGTGCTGGGCTTTGACACCACCCTCACCTACGAAAAGCTGCGGCTGGCCTGCGGGTTCATCCGCCAGGGCGCGGCGGTTTACGGCGCCAACCCGGACTGGAACTGCCCGGTAGAGGGCGGTTTCATCCCGGACTGCGGCTCCATCGCCGCGCTGGTCAAAGCGTCCACCGGGGTGCAGTGCCCGTTTTTCGGCAAGCCCTCGCCCCACACGCTGCGCTATATGTTGAAACACACGGGCTGCCAGCCACAAGAACTTGCGGTAGTCGGCGACCGCCTCTATACGGACATCGCCGTGGCAGCAGACAGCGCCGTCACCTCCATTTTGGTGATGAGCGGCGAAACCACCCCCCAAATGCTGGCGGAAAGCCCCATCCGGCCCGACCTGGTTTTTGCCGATCTGGGGGAGCTGGCCGGGGCGTTGGGGTAATATCCCGCAAAAAAAGGGGCAGTCTAACCTGTAAAGGAGGGACTGCCACATGGAATACTTCAACGCATTTTGGGTGGGCGGGCTCATCTGCCTCATTGGCCAGTTGCTCATCGACCTCACCGGCCTGACCCCGGCCCGCATCATGGTGCTTTTCGTCACCCTGGGCGTGCTGCTGGGGGGCGTGGGCCTGTACGGCCCCCTGGTAGATTACGCCGGGGCAGGGGCCACGGTGCCCCTGTGCGGGTTCGGCTGGGCCCTGTCCGAGGGCGTGCGCAAAGCGGTGGTCGAGCAGGGTTTCCTGGGCGTGTTCACCGGCGGGCTGACAGCCGGCGCGGCGGGCACCACAGCGGCGGTGTTTTTCGGCTACCTGGCGGCACTGCTGGCCAGGCCGCGGGATAAGGCATAGGCCGTCCAGGCAAAAAGCACAAAAATACCCCGCAGCCCTATGCTGCGGGGTATTTCGGTTATCCGGCCGTCAGGCGCACAATTCCCGCACAGTGGGAAACCGCCTCAAACTGCATCTGCGGGAAATGCTCCCGCAACTCTTCATACACCAAATAAAATTCCTCTCCATCCCAATCGTCCCCGCTCCGGGCGCGGCAAGCTTCCAGTTGTCCGCGGGTCCCAAAGGCCACGTCGCCCACCAGCAGTTGCCCGCCGGGGGCCAGCAGGGGCAAAAGCCCCGCCAAAAAACCGGCCTTCTCCCTGTCCGGCAGATGATGGACCGCGTAGGTGGAAAGGATGCAATCATACGTCTGCCCCAGCAGCTCCGGGGGCAGCCCAGCAGCCATATCCCCCAAAAACAGGTGGGCGCCGGGCATCTTTGCCTGTGCGGCCTCCCGCATTTTGGGCGAAAAATCCAACCCCCACACCTGGCAGCCCATTTCATACAACCGGGCGGTCAGTGTGGCCGTGCCAAAGCCAATATCCAGCACCCGGCAGGGGCCGGCTGCCAAAACGTCCTGAAAAATACGCCCCAGTACCTTTTTGTAGCCGGCAAAGGGGTAGGTGTTGCTTTCGTCAGAAAGGCCAACGGCCTGATCATAGCCGTCCGCCCAAAGGTCAAAGCCATGTTTGTCCAACAAGGGTACATCCTCCTAAGCAGGGGCGGGGAGGGGTAGGGAGCCAGTTTGGGCATGGCAAAGCCCGCCTCCTTCCGGCGTTGGAGGGCCGCCGCTCTTATTGGATCGAGCAGTCCAAATAGTGCTCCAGCTCTTCCTCGTCCCGTTTGTGATCCAAATACAGCAGCAGGGCCGTTACCGAGGCCGCTACGGCCGCAATGGCGGTAATCAAACCAATCAGCAGTGTAAGTTTCGTCCCCTTTTTCATATAGGCCACCTCCAAATAATAGGTATGTATATATAATAACCAGTATTCTACAAAAAGTCAAGGGTATATTTGTAAAGGAAGTGTCCAAAGTAAAGAGTTAAAAAACGAGGCTCCAGCGAACAAATAGTAAAAGTTTCGTCCACCTTTTCAAAGGTGGCGGGGTTCTTAGGGGGCGACAATCGCCAGTGGCGATTTCCCGTCGCCGACCGAGTCGGCAGACGAGACCCCTTGCG
>CANOFK010000136.1 GCA_947565265.1 uncultured Clostridia bacterium
TAATATAGCTGACGATTGCTTTGCGGCGGCTTTTGTTCATGACCTTTGCAAAGCGTGGAGAAAGCCTTGCGCCATATTGGCTGTAACTGCCGGGTGGTGGACAACCCTGTAGCGCTGGCTGATTGCGCGGGGGCTGTGTTGCCAGGTGTCGGGGCCTTTGGGGAGGCAATGGCCGGCCTGCGGGCACGGGGGCTGGATGTTGCCATAAAGCGTTACATAGCCGGGGAAAGGCCCTTTTTAGGCATTTGCCTGGGGCTACAGGTGCTGTTTGAAAGCAGCGAGGAAACCCCCGGCGTACCGGGGATGGGGGTGCTGCCAGGGAAAATCCTCCGCCTGCCAGAGGACAGAGGGCTGAAGGTGCCCCATATTGGCTGGAATTCCCTATGCCTGTCACAGCCTGGCTGGCTGCTGGCCGGCCTGCCAGCAGAGCCGTATGTCTATTTTGTGCACTCTTACTACTTGCAGGCCCCACAAGAGCTGGTGACGGCTACGGCAAGCTATGGGGCTTGCATACATACCGCCGTAGAGCGGGGCAACTTGGTTGCCTGCCAGTTCCATCCTGAGAAAAGCGGCACAGTGGGGCTGGATATCCTGCGGAACTTTGCGGGAAGGGTTCAGGAGGACTAAGGCGGGTAATCCGGCCGGTAGAAAGTTGCCGGCTTGGCTTTTTTGTTTCTGATGGTAGGGAACCGTGCTTGAAGGCAAACGCAATATGCGGGCATGGGCCTTGCCACAATCTATAAAGTGGAAAGCGGTGGCCGGGAATGTATGCAAAGCGGATTATCCCCTGTTTGGACATCAAGGACGGCAGGGTGGTAAAGGGGACGAATTTTGTGGGCCTGCGGGATGCAGGCGATCCGGTGGAGGCAGCAAAAGCCTATGACCGCCAGGGGGCGGACGAACTGGTATTGCTGGACATCAACGCTTCGGCCGACAGTAGGGATATTATCACCCATGTGGTGGAGCAGGTGGCGGAGAGCATTTTTATCCCCTTTACAGTGGGGGGCGGTATCCGGCGGGTGGAGGACTTTACGGCTATCCTGCGGGCAGGGGCCGACAAGGTGTCGGTGAACTCAGCGGCGCTGCAACGGCCGGCGTTGATCCGGGAGGCGGCGGAGAAGTTTGGGAGCCAGTGTGTGGTGGTGGCCATGGATGCCAAACGCCGCCCGGAAGGGGGATGGACCCTTTACCTAAACGGCGGCCGGGTAGACACAGGCAAGGACGCCGTGGAGTGGGCCCGGGAGGTGCAGGCCCTGGGGGCGGGGGAAATCCTGCTGACCAGTATGGACCGGGACGGCGTAAAGACCGGGTATGACCTGGAACTGACGCGGGCCATTTCCCAGGCGGTGCATATCCCGGTGATTGCCTCTGGCGGGGCAGGGGAATTGTCCCATTTTTACGACGCTTTTACCCAGGGGAAAGCCGACGCGGTGCTGGCAGCCTCGCTGTTCCATTTTGGGGAGGTCAGTATACAGCAACTAAAGGGCTACCTTAGCGGCCGGGGCGTGCCGGTACGCCCGGCTTTGGCCTAAATAACAGGCTGGAAATCAGGATATTCACAATTTTGCTGTTTCTTTTTTGGTGCGAAGCGTGTATAATAAGGGGGAACTCCTTCGGAAAGCAGGTGTCCCTTTGGCAAAGCGCAATAGGAAACGGTACTCTATCGGCAACCCCAGCCGCTCACAACTGGGGTTGGGACGGCGCAGTATGTTCGTTTCTCAGGAAAAACAGGCGCAACATCAGGCGGCGCGGCGCATCAAATTTTGGTCGCGGATCGTGGCGACGGTAGCCGTACTGGGTATGGTGGGCGTAGCGGTATTCTTCCTGTGGTTTTATCTGGTGCCCTATTTTCACCAGGAACTGATAACTCCTACGGTGGCAACCGACGACCCGGACGCCAGCATGGAGCCCCTGCCCGACTATGACGAAAACGGTTTGCCAGTATACGGCAATGAGGTGAACCTGTTTACCATCAGTGAAACGGAGCCCAACCCTGAGTACGAACCCCGCTTAGCCCAGATAGAGAGTGTCCGGGTGGACGCCCGTATTACCGATGCATTGCGTCAGTTGAGCGCTGCGGCCAGCGAGGACGGCTATGTGCTGATATTTACGGACGGCTATGTTTCAGCCGAGGAGCAGGGCAAGCGCTATGAGGAAAAAGTAGAGGAACTAATGGAAAACGGGCAGCAGACAGCCGTAATGGCCAAAACTGACGCCCGGGCACTGATCCCGATGGCTGGGGAAAGCGACTTTCAGACAGGGCTTTGCCTGCGGGTGGCTGCGGATAAGAAAACCTTCCCCCAGTCGAAAACCTATACCTGGTTAAAAACCAATATGGGCCGCTTTGGCTTTGTGTTCCGTTACCCGGATGACAAAGAGGACTATACCAACGTAAAGGGCGCCCCCACGGTTTTGCGCTATGTGTGCATTGAAAATGCCTCTGCCATGCAGCAGCGTTCTATGTGCCTCGAAGAATATATCAGCTATTTGAATGACCAGTAAGGGACCTCCGGCGCAGTTTTTGTCAGAAAGGAGCCACCTTGGGAACCCGTTCCTATACATTGGGTGCGCTGCTGCCAAACGCCTTTGGGGCGGCAGGCTGTCTTTATTTTGAAAGGGGAGGACGGGATGAGAGCGAGAGGGGGTACCGTGTTACGAAGGCTGGGCTTGATCCTGGCGGTGGTGTCATTGATAGGGCTGGTACAGTTTGTCAGGGAACCGGGTGTGAATATTGGCGCGTTCCTGATTCCGGCGGCGTTGGCGGGGGTGATCCTGTTTGTCAGTAGGCCGGTCAAGGGTTCGCCGGACGGCCGGGTGGACGAACGGGTCATAAAGGCGCAGGAAAACAGAAAAGCTGCCCTTTTACTGATTTACGAGTATGAAAACCATAAAGCAAGATAGTAGTAAGCGAATAAAGGAAATGCAGGCAAATCCGGCAACTGTTGGTTGACCCCCGACTTGAAGGCTTGGGGAATCTTTCAACCGCTGGAAACCCGAAAAGAAAAAGGACACCTTATGGGTGTCCTTTTTTAAGAAGGAGAGCCGTTAAGCCTTAAAGTCCACATGCTGGACGGTGCCGGCCTGGCCGTTTTCTTTCAAGTAGAGGCCGGTACGGCGAATGCGGGCGTTTTCGGAGCCGGAGGCATCTGTCAGGGAGAATTGGGTGCCTTGGCTGCCCAGGAAGATGGCGCCCACACCGGCATCTTTTAAAGAAATAAGTTTGGCCTCGCCGGAGCCGCACTTCATCCATACGGAAAGCTTAGAGAATACTTCGTCGCCTTCGTCGATCCAGCCGTTGCCGTCCTGGTCATACTGGGTCAGTTCGGCAAAGCCGTTGCCGGTTTTCGCGCCGAAGAGTTCGGAACCGTCGTTGATCTTGCCGTCGCCGTTCTTATCCAGGGCCAAAAAGCCGCTGCCCCGGCCCAGGGTGGAAATCTCTTCCTCTTTGCCGTCGGTGTCCAAATCAAAATAGAAGGTTACATCGGACAGGGAGGCAGCGTCGGTATCCAGGTTGATAACAAGGGGGTCGGTGAATATTTCCTCTTTGCCCACGATCTCATAGGCCGCCTCAAAGCTGCGGGACATTTCCAGGGTCATGCCAAAGTTGATGGTGCGGCCATCAGCCGTAACGGCAGTGCCCGCAGAGGTGAACGCCGTATGTTCCTCCCCTTTTACAAAGCCTGACTCAACGGTCTGGCGGGTCCAATAGCCGTTAAGAGGCGTGGCGCGGATGCCGTCGGGCATTGACTGGCCTACACTGAGCTCCATGTGGCCCATCCAGGCAGAGGAGCGAAGGTAGCTGGCCGAGGCTGCCGCGAAACCAGAGTGGTCGCCTTTGGCGCGGGGCGCGTCCAGGATGCCTTTGGAGAACTTCTTGCCGGTAATGCTTTCCAGCATGGCCACCATTTTGCGCAGAATTTGAATGCGGGGGTCCTTTTCTACCTCAGCTTGGATGCCGCTTAGCCAGTCTTTAGATTGGGTGGGAAGAGGCAGCCTGGGAGTGCCCGCAGATTCGGTTTGGGTTTGGCTGATGGGCTGGGCCGGCTCTTCCGGCAGCCCGGTGGTACCGGAAACATAGTGGGTCATGCCGCCCTCAACCTCCAGGCGCTTGGTGCGCACAGTAGAAACAGAAATGCGGGTGCTGCCCGCAAAGGCCCCCTGGCCACGATCCAGGTGGGTGAGAGTCTGTGTTGTTTCCGACTGATAGGAACGGGATGCATACATGGAAACGGAACTTTGGGTAATACGCATGGTAGGGACCTCCTTAAGGGTGGGATAATAAAGGGCAGGCCGCATATTGGCTGTGCGTGATACGCCGCTCAGGGAATTGTATAC
>CANOFK010000137.1 GCA_947565265.1 uncultured Clostridia bacterium
CATAGACGAGATCCTCCACGAGTACTGCGCCGCCTACGGGGACAGCGATAACTTCCTTAAGCTGAAGGAGATCGTGGCGGAGGCCCGCGCCCTGTCCGGCTACGGCACCTCCATCGGCTCCGCCCCGTTCTCCAAGCTGTTCCGGCAAGAATTGGTTTCCCGGATCATCAACCTGGCCCTGAACGACATTGACCTTGTCCCCGTAACCGCGTCCATGGCCGAAAAGACCCGGACCACCCAAGGCAAAGAGTTGGGCTTTGTCCAGTACGCGGAGCTGATCCACGGCCTGAAAAAGGTGGTTTTCCGTTGCGTCAACCGCAATGACGCCGTCTACCACTATGAAAACGAGGGAAAAACCGTCCTCCGTTTTTTGGCGGGTTTCTATCTCCAAGACGCCAAGTACCTCCCCCCTGAGTACCGTGTGGGCGAGTTGTTGCGGCAGTACCCGGATTTAGCCGGCTGCGACCAAGAAAGCCTGCAAAAGCGGCTTGTCTGCGACTACATTGCTGGCATGATGGACTCCTACGCCATTTCCCAGTACGAAAAATTTTCCAAGAACAAGATCATCGGGATTTAGGAGAATTTGGATGAACAAATTGATGGGGTTCTTTGAGCTAAATGATTTGAATCTACCCACCGTCCCCTGGAAAGCATACACCGGCGCCGAAACCCTGGACGCCGGCCTCCTCTGGACGGTCCGCAGCGCCGTATATAAGGGCGACGACCTGAACCTCCCCCGGAAAGTCGGGGTCACCGCCGGCGAGGCCACGCTGTTTGCCACCGGGCTCCTGCGCTCCCTGGCACAAAACGGCATCGTGGTCTACTACCCCTATTTCCTGGCCAATAAAAGCGGCACGCTGGAGGTAAGGGGCCAAAAGGTCATCATCGAGGCGGTAAAGGCCGACCTGTGGAACCTCGTGTCCCTTTCCGACCGGGAAGTGACCATCGAGATACAAGACGGCCAAACCGCCTTCCACGGCAATAGCCGGTTCCTCACCGCCCCTGAGATCGCCAAGATCCTGGAAAACGTCCCCAAAATCCGGCAGGCTTTCCGCAGCCAGCTTATCGAGGGCCACAGCCTGCTTTTAGAGTGGAGTTTCGCCCAAACCTGCAATTTGCAAAAAGAGCCCACCGGCAGCGAATACCTGGTTTTCTACGAGTTGCGTACGGTCTAGCCCCCCGCCGGCCGGAACGCCGGCCCCCACCATCCTGCCCCCAAGGAGGGATCCATCCGTGCCGTACCGTTTTGCCATCTGTGACGACGACCCGGCCGCCGCCGGCCATATCCGTTCCCTGGCCTCCCGCTGGGCCGCCCGCGCCGGGGTGCTGCTGGAAACCGAGCAGTTCCCCTCCGCCGAGGCCTTCCTCTTCCGCTACGAGGAGAACGCGGACTTTGACCTGCTCCTGCTGGATATCGAGATGTCCGGCATGGACGGCGTCACCCTGGCCAAAAAAGTCCGTCAGGCCAATGAGGATATCCAGATCCTCTTCATCACCGGCTATACGGACTACATCGCCGAGGGCTACGAGGTCGCCGCCCTCCACTACCTGGTCAAGCCGGTGGAGGAAGGCAAGTTCTTCCAGGTGCTCAGCCGGGCCGTCAGCCGGCTCAGGCAAAACGAGCCCACCCTCACCCTGGAGCTGCCCCAGGAAACGGTGCGCCTGCCTTTTGGCAAAATCCGCTGGTTAGAGGTGTCCCACAACTATGTGACGGTGCACGCCCAGCAAGACTATCAGGTCAAGCGCCCCTTGGGGGAACTGGCCCAGGCGCTGGACGAGCGCTTTTTCCGGGTCGGGCGCTCGTACATCCTCAACCTGTCCTGCATCCGCCGGGTAAGCCGTACCGAAGTAGAACTGGCCACCGGCGAGCGCATCCCCCTGCCCCGCAGGCAGTACGAAAAGCTGAACCGGGCCATCATTGACCGGATGTAAGGAGGATGCCCTATGCCCCTGTTTTCCAAACTCATGGAGAAACGCCTTGCCGCCTACCAGCGGGAGCTGATGGAAATCCACTATGCCGAGGTGGAAAATATGTACCGCCAAATGCGGGGTTGGCGGCACGATTACCACAACCATATCCAAGTGATGAAGGCCCACGCCGGCAAAGGGGACTGGGCCGCCCTCACCGCCTACCTGGACGGCCTGGAAACCGACCTCGCCACCGTAGACACCGTGGTAAAAACCGGCAACCCCATGGCAGACGCCATTTTAAACAGCAAAATCTCCCTGGCCCATGCCAGGGGCATCCCGGTCCAGGCAGACGCCAACATCCCGGTCAGCCTGCGCCTCTCCCCTTTGGACCTGTGCGTCATTCTGGGCAACCTGTTCGACAACGCCATGGAAGCCAGCCTGGCCCTGCCGGAAGGGCAGCGGCTCATCCGGGTGTATATTGACATGAAAGGCCCGCAGCTCTACATCTCCTTCACCAATTTCACCGCCTGCGGCAAGCGCCCCAAACTGCAGGGCCGGTTCCGCTCCACCAAGGGGGCGGGCCACGGCTTTGGCCTTTGCCGCATGGATGCCATTGTGGGGCGGCTGGGGGGCTACCTGTCCCGCAACAGCGAGGACGGCGCGTTTACCACCGAAATCCTGCTCACCCAGCCGGCCGCCCCGCCATCCCCCTGACCGTTCAGCCCCCCACCGCAACCATTCAGCCCCCGGCCCACACAGCCGGGGGTTTTTGTGATATAGTTAAACATGAGGTGAAGAATATGGAAAACGCAAAAGAAAAAACACAAAAGCCCGCCTACCATATGGCGTCCAACTGCGCCTTTATGATCCGCCGGGCCTGGCGGGGCTGCAAAAGCGTCCTGGCCATCTGTGTGGGCCTCATCCTCTGCGGCACGGTGGCCAGCCTGCTGGAGCTGTTCGTGGTGCCCGCCATCCTGGATACCGTCGGGCAGGGCGCGGGCCCCGGCCGCCTGGCCTCCCTAATCCTGTGGTTCACCGCCGGCATGGTAGGCGTGCGCACCCTGCGGGGCTATCTGGAGGCCAACGCCATCTTTGGGCGCATCCACCTGCGCAGCGAACTGGGCCTGGACGTGCACATGGCCTTCTGCCGCACCGCCTACCCCCATACCGAGGATCCGGGCTACCTTAAGCTGACGGAAAAAGCCGCCCATAGCTTGGGCGACAACAGCAGCGCCGGCGAGCATATCTGGACCACCCTGGTAGAGTTGCTTACCCATGCCGCCTGTTTCCTCCTCTACCTGCTGCTGCTCATCCGGGTCGGGCCCTGGCTGGCGCTGCTGTGCGTGGGCCTGTCCGCTGCCGGGTATTTTGCCGGCGAGCACATCCGCGCCTGGCGCTACCGCCACCGGGAGGAGGAATCCGCCCTGGAGCATAAATCCCAGTATATGTTTTCCCGTAGCCAGGATATCAAACTGGCCAAGGATATCCGCATTTTCGGCATCGGCCCCTGGCTGACGGAGCTGTACGAGAAGTACATCCGCCTCTACCAAAGTTTCTACGCCCGCGCCTGCCGCCACGAGTTATGGGCCGGCCTGCTGGATGTTACCCTGGCCCTGCTGCGCAACGGCGTGGCCTATGGCCTGCTCATCGCCATGGCCCTGGAGGGCCGCCTGACCGCCGCCCAATTCGTCCTCTATTTCACCGCCGTCAGCGGCTTTACCCAGTGGGTGGCCGGCCTTTTCACCGGCCTGGGCGAGTTGCACCGGCAAAGCCTGGACCTGTCCACCCTGCGCAGCTTTCTGGAAACGTCCGAGCCCTTCCGTTTCGCCGGCGGCAAGCCCCTGCCGGTCCAAGCGGGCCACCTGTACCGGCTGGAGTTGCGGGACGTGTCCTTCCGCTACCCCGGCACCGGGGAAGATACCCTCTCCCACGTCAACCTCACCATCCGCCCCGGGGAAAAACTGGCGGTCGTAGGGCATAACGGCGCGGGCAAAACCACCCTCATCAAGCTGCTGTGCGGCCTGTACGACCCCACCGAAGGCCAGGTGCTGCTGGACGGCGCCGATATCCGCCAGTTTGACCGGCGGGACTACTACCGGCACTTCTCCGCCGTGTTCCAGCAGTTCTCCATCATGGCGGGCACCATAGCCGAGAACGTAGCCCAGTCCACCACCGTAGACCTCCCCCGGATGTGGGACTGCCTGGAGCGGGCCGGTGTCGCCGGAAAAATTCGGGAGCTCCCCCAAAAAGAGGACACCCATCTGGGCCGGGAGGTATACCTGGACGGCGTAGACCTCTCCGGCGGGCAGCTACAGCGGCTGATGCTGGCTCGGGCGCTCTATAAAAACGCCCCGGTGGTGGTGCTGGACGAGCCCACCGCCGCCCTGGACCCCATCGCCGAAAGCGAC